>JAUMBN010000225.1:0-12373 GCA_032119675.1 Solirubrobacteraceae bacterium
ACGATGATGCCCAGCCCGATCGCGACCTCGCAGGCGGCCACCACCATGACGACGATCGCGAAGATCTGCCCGTCGCCGTTGCCCCACATGCGGGCGAAGCCGATCAGGGCGAGGTTGCCGGCGTTCAGCATCAGCTCCAGGCAGAGCAGGATCACCAGCGGGTTGCGGCGCACCATCACGCCGATCGCGCCGAGGCCGAACATGGCGGCCGAGACGAGCAGGTACCAGCTGATCGCCATCAGACTCCGTCGCCTTCCTTGAGCGTGCGGCCCTCGAACTCGGGGTCGGGCATCGGGGTGGTGACGCCGTAGCCGGCGACCCCCTCGGCCATCGTCCCGCGAGCGGCAGGCACGGGCAGGTCGAGCGTCGAGTGGCCCGGCGAGACGTCCCGGTCCTCGCCCAGGCCGCCGCGCCGCCCGGCCAGCGCCACCGCTCCCACCGCGGCGACCAGCAGCAGGAACGAGGCGAGCTCGAACGGCAGCAGGAAGCGGGTCAGGAGCAGCTCGCCGATCTGGGCCGGGGAGCCGAAGCCGGGCGCGACGTCGGGGCCTCCCCCGCCCAGGGCGCTCAGGCCGCTGCCCAGGATGGCGATGGCCAGCTCGATGAAGACGGCGCCGCCGAAGACGATGGCCAGGGCACGCTGGCGTGCCGAAGCCCGCCAGAGCGGGGCCGGGCGGTCGCCGCCGCCTACGTAGGCAACGACGAAGACGTAGAGCACCATCACCGCCCCGGCGTAGACGACGATCTGCGCCGCTGCGACGAACTGGGCCTCGAGCAGGAGGAAGAGCAGCGCCAGCGCGATCAGGTGGACGACCAGCGAGAGCACGCAGTAGAAGGGGTTGCGCAGCACCACCACGCCGACCGCCCCGGCCAGCGCGACGAGCGCGAATACGACGAAGAAGAAGCCCACCGGGTTACTCGCCTTCCGCTCGCAGCGGGGTGCGCTCGACCGGCGGCGCGAGCAGCATCTCCTTGGTGAAGATCAGCTCCGAGCGGTTGGCGTCGGAGAGTTCGTAGTCGTGGCCCATGGTGATCGCGTCGAACGGGCAGGCGATCTCGCAGTACCCGCAGAAGATGCAGCGCGACATGTTGATCTCGTAGACCGCCGCGTAGCGCTCCCCCGCCGAGACCCGGTCCTCGGCGTCGTTCTCGGCGGCAACCACGCGGATGCAGTCGGCCGGGCAGGCCGCGGCGCAGAGCGAACAGCCGACGCACTTCTCCAGGCCGCTGTCCTCGAAGCGGTGGAGGCGGTGGCGGCCGCGGAAGCGCGGGTAGACCGGGATCTTCTCCTCCGGGTAGGAGACGGTCGTGACCCCCATCGAGAGCTGGCCGAGCGTCGTCTTGAGGCCGCGCAGCGTCTCGCCGAAGGCGCGGTAGACCGCTCCGATGCCGCCGGCCGCCTTGGGGCCGCGGACCACTTCGATTACGTCGTCTGATGGATCCCAGGGCATAGGTTCAGTCCAGGAGCACGACCACGGCGGCCGTGACCAGCGCGTTGAGGGTTGACAGCGGCAGCAGGATCTTCCAGCCGAGGCTCATCAGCTGGTCGTAGCGCAGGCGCGGAAGCGTCGCGCGGACCCAGATGAAGAAGACCACGAAGGCCAGGATCTTGGCGATGACCACGAACGGGTCGACCCAGGCCGGCGGGTCGATGCCGAACGGCAGCAGCCAGCCGCCGAGGAAGAGCGTCGTCGCCATGCCCGAGATGACGATGACGTTGAGGTACTCGGCGAAGAAGTAGAGCGCGAAGCGACCGCCGCCGTACTCGGTGATGTAACCACCGGTCAGCTCGGCGTCGGCCTCGGTCAGGTCGAACGGCGGGCGGTTGGTCTCGGCGAAGCTGGCGACCATGAAGATGATGAAGCCGACGAACTGCGGAATGACGTACCACATGCCCTTCTGGGCCTCGACGATCCCGGTGAGCGACATCGTCTGCGCGGTGATGATCACGCCGATCAGCGCCATCCCCTGCGCGACCTCGTAGCTGATCAGCTGCGCCGCGGCCCGCATCGAGCCCAGGAAGGAGTACTTCGAGCCCGAAGACCAGCCGCCGAGCATCAGCCCGTAGAAGGCGATCGCCCCGAAGGCAAAGACGTAGAGCGGGCCGATCGAGACGTCGATCCCGTAGAGGCCGGTCGCCGTGCCGAAGATGTCGACCACGGGGCCGTAGGGAATGATCGCCAGCGCGCCGAAGGCGGCGACGATCGAGAGGACCGGCGCCAGCACGAAGAGCCAGCCGATGGCGGTACGGGGCCGGAACTCCTCCTTGGTCAGGAGCTTGATGATGTCGGCGATCGGGGTGCCGACTCCGTAGATGCCGACACGATTGGGCCCGTAACGGTTCTGGAAGCGGCCGAGGATCTTGCGCTCGGCCAGCAGCACGAGCGGAACCAGCTGCAGGCCGACGAAGGCCAGCACCAGGCACTTGATCACGACCATCCACCACGGCTCGATGTAGTCGACGGCGGCCAGGGGGAGATTCACGAGCGGCGCACCTCGACGAGGGGGCCCTCGATCATCGAGGCGCTGTCCTCGTCGATGGCGTTCTCCAGGAAGACCGTCCCCTCCGGGGCTCCCTCGCGGATCCAGGCCGTGCCGGTCACGGCGCGGCCCTCTCCGCCAACCGTCACCTTCTGGCCGTGGCCGATGCCCAGGCGCTGGGCGTCGGCCGGCGAGATCTCGACCCGCTGGGTGGGGTGAAGGAAGGCCAGGGCCGGCGAGGCCTGGACCTCGGGCGAGGCCCAGATCGAGCGGAAGGTCCCGAGCCGCAGGAGCCCGTTGGGCGATGCGGCCGGGGGTGCCGGCTCCACGGTGAAGGGTGCACTGTCACCGGCCGGCCAGGCGGAAGCCTCGGGGCGCTCGGTCCAACGCACGCCGCGGCCGCCGATCTCGTCGAGGGTCAGCCCGTTGTAGAAGGGAACGTCGGCGAAGAGCTGGCGGCTGACCATCGAGCCGACGACCATCGGCGGGCGCTCGTCGATATCCAGCAGCCGGCCTGCGATCTCGGCCAGCAGCTGCCACTCCGCCCGGGTCTCGCCCTGGCGGGCGATCGAGCGGCGCAGCCTCTGGAGCCGGCTGTCGGGGTGGGTGACCGTCCCCTCCTTCTCGGCGTAGGACTCGGCGGGGAAGACGACGGTCGCGTGCTCGCGGACCCCGGGGGTCAGGAAGGAGGCATGGGCTATCACCGTCGAGGCCTTCTCCAGCGCCCGCTCCCAGAGCTCGCCGTCATCGGCGTCGAGCATCGGGTCGCTGTGGAGGAGGATCAGGGCGGAGAGCTCGCCGGCGGCCAGCGCCTCGCCGATCCTGCGGTAGTCGCGGCCGCTGCGGGGAAGCTCGGAGAGGCCGGGACCGGCGTTGGGCAGCACGCCGGCCTCGCGCAGTCCGCGCCCGTTGGCCCCGGAGGGGACCTCGAGCAGCCCGGCACAGTCCTTTCCGGAGAGGCCGAGCCGGTCTGAGAGGTTGAGCAGGGCGCGGGCCGAGTCGGCTCCCCTCTCCCCCGCGGTCAGCCGCTCGCCCCAGAGGATCACGACCTCGTCGCCGGCCTCCTTCAGCGAGTCGGCCAGGGCGCGGACCTGCGCCCCGTCGGCGCCGGCGGCGGCCGCCGCGGCCGAGAGAGCGTCCAGGTCGCCGGCACCCGAGAGGGCGATCTCCAGCGCCGCGGCGAAGGCGCCGCCGCATCCCGGCGCGTAACGGACGCTCGCGGTGGCCCGCTCGTCGAGCGAGGAGGGGCGGTCGGTGGCCATGAAGAGCTTGACTCCGTGGTGGCGAACCGCCTTGCGCAGGCGCAGGTCGAGGATCGGGATGTCGTCGACCGGCTCGCAGTCGAGCACCAGCACGGCGTGGGCGTCCTCGAGGTCGCGAACCGAGGCCTGCAGTCGCGGCTCGCCCAGACCCCGCAGCAGCCCGAGCGGCAGCTCGCCGCCGGGGCGCGAGTCGAGGTCGAAGGAGCCCAGCGCCTCGCGCATCAGGTTCCCGAGCAGCAGCCCTTCCTCGTTGCTGGTCTCCCCGCCGACCAGGGCGCCGGTCTTCTCGCCGGAGCGCCGGAGCGCCGCGACCACGGTCTCGATCGCCAGCTCCCAGGTGACCGGCCTCAGCTCGCCGCCGTCGCGGAGCATCGGGGTGGTGACGCGCTCGTCGACGTGGATCGCCTGGTAGGCGAAGCGGCCCTTGTCGCAGAGCCAGCCGTCGTCGACCTCCTCGTGGTCGCGCTGCAGGACGCGCAGGACCCGCTCGTCGCGGACGGTGAGGCTGACGTTGCACTGGGCCGGGCAGAGGGTGCAGATCGTGCCGGCCTGCTCGATATCCCACGGGCGGGCGCGGAAGCGGTAGGGCCGGGAGGTGAGGGCGCCCACCGGGCAGAGCTCGATGATGTTGCCGCTGAACGGGGCGACGTACGGGTGGCCGTCGAAGGTGGTGACGTAGGTGTCGCTGCCGCGCTCCTCGAGGACCAGCTGGTAGTCCTCGGAGACATCCTGGCTGTACCGCACGCAGCGGTAGCAGAGGATGCAGCGCTCGCGGTCGATCGCCACCAGCGGTGAGAGGGCGAGCGGCTTCTCGAAGTGGCGCTTGGGCTCGACGAAGCGCGAGAGCCCCCCGCCCCAGCCGAACGACTGGTCCTGCAGCGGGCACTCCCCGCCCTTGTCGCAGACCGGGCAGTCGAGCGGGTGGTTGATGAGGATGAACTCGAGCACCGCCTCCTGGGCGGCCTTCACCTCCGGCGTGTCGAGCTTCACCTCGAGCCCCTCGCGGACCGGCACGCTGCAGCCGGCTTGGAGCTTGCCGCCCATCCCCTCGATCTCGACGAGGCACATGCGGCAGGCGCCGACCGGCGGGCCGAGCTTCTTGTCGTAACAGAAGACCGGGATCTCGGTCTCGCCGTACTCCAGGGCCGCGTCGGCGAGCATCATGCCCTCCGGCGCCTCGACCTCGCGGCCGTCGATGGTGAACTTCACCATCTTCACCTCGGGGCGGGGCATCAGGCCAGCACCCCTCCCATCAGCTCGCGCTCGCGGCGCTGGCGGGCCTCCTCGATCTCGGCCTCGAACTCGTCGCGGAACTTGGCAATCAGCGAACCGACCGGCATCGCCATCGCGTCACCCAGCACGCAGAGGCAGTGACCGATGATCTGGTCCTGGACCGAGGCCATGATGTCGAGGTCCATCGGCGTGGCCGTGCCGTCCTTGATCCGCTCGATCATCGTCTGGGTCCACTTCGTTCCCTCGCGACAGGGCGTGCACTTGCCGCAGGACTCGTGGGTGTAGAACTTGGCGAGCTTCCACGCGACGTCGACCACCGAGTTGGAGTCGTCGACGACGATGATCGCGCCGGAGCCGAGCATCGAGCCGGCCTTGGCCATCGTGTCGAAGTCGTAGCTGAGGTCCAGGTCGTCGGCGGTCAGCACCGGCGAGCTCGAGCCTCCGGGGAACCAGCACTTGATCTCGCGCCCGTCGGGCGGGCCGCCGGCCAGCCCGTAGATGATCTCCCGCGAGGGGGTGCCGAGCTCGATCTCGTAGTTGCCGGGACGCTTGACATTCCCGCTGATCGAGACGAGCTTCGTGCCGGTTGAGTCCTGGACCCCGATCGCCGCGTACTCCTTGGCCCCCATGTCGATGATGTGGGGCACCGTGCAGAGCGTCTCGACGTTGTTGATCAGCGTCGGGCCGCCGTAGAGCCCCTCGACCGCCGGGAACGGGGGCTTGAGGCGCGGGTTGCCGCGCTTGCCCTCGAGCGAGTCGAGCAGCCCGGTCTCCTCGCCGCAGATGTAGGCGCCGGCGCCGCGGTAGAGCTGGAGGTCGAGGCTGAAGCCCGAGCCGAGGATGTTCTCGCCGAGGTAGCCGCGTTCGCGCGCCTCGACCAGGGCGGCTTCGAGGATGTCGGCCTGCTGGGCGTACTCGCCCCGGATGTAGATGAAGCTGATGGTCGCCCCGACGGCATAGGAGGCGATGATCACGCCCTCGATCAGCTGGTGGGGGTTCTTCTGGATCAGCTCGCGGTCCTTGAAGGTGCCGGGCTCGGACTCGTCGGCGTTGCAGACCACGTACTTCTGCATGTCGCCCTGGGGAATGAACGAGGCCTTCTTGCCCATCGAGAACCCCGCACCGCCGCGGCCCCGAAGCCCGGAGTCGGTCAGCTGCTCTATCAGCTCGGCGTGGGGCATCGCGAATGCCTTCTTCAGGCGCTCATAGCCGCCGGTGCGCTCGTAGACGTCGATCGTGTTGAGGCCCGGCTCGTCGATCCCCTTGAAAAGGAGGAGGTCGGTCATGCGTCGCTCCGTTCGGGGTTGGGGCCTGCGGACCCGGAGACCTTCGGGTCGGCGCTCGGGCGCTTGACGAGCTGGCGCCCGGGCAGCGGGTCCTCTCCGGCCACGATCTGCCGGGCCAGCTCGGGGACCTCGTCGAACGGGACCGGCCCGACGTAGACGCCGTCTACCGAGACCATCGGCGCGATGTCGCAGGCGCCGAGGCATTCGAAGCCGCGCAGGTTTACCTCCTCGTTGCCCTGCAGCTCCTCCTGGAGAAGCCCGAGCAGCTCGTCGGCCCCGCAGAGCGAGCAGGAGATGTTGGTGCAGACGTACACCTGCCGCGGCCCGCACGGCTCGGTGTTGAGCATGTCGTAGAAGGTGGCCACCGAGGTCAGGTAGGCCGGCGTCACGCCCATCACGCAGGCGGCCTGGCGGATCCCCTCCGGGGTGCACCAGCCGTCGCGGCGCTGGACGGCGAAGAGGGCGGGGATGGCGGCCGAGTGGATGTCGGGGAAGCGGGCCATCTCGGCCTCGATCTCTGCCCGCAGCTCGGCCGGGACCTCGGTGTCGGCCGGGTCGGGGACCTCGGCCGGATCCTTGTCGAGGTCGGCGGCGCGGTCCCAGCCGGGAATGCGCGAGCCCTTGTCGAAGCGCTGGACGCTGGTGTGGAACTCGGGAAGAAGGTCGAGGTCGCGATCGGACATCAGCGGTCCACCCCTCCGATAACCGGGTCCATAACGGCGAGCGTGGCGATCATGTCGGAGAGCAGGTGTCCCTCCACCAGGGCCGGCGTGGCCTGGAGGTTGACGAAGCTCGGGTCGCGCATGTGGACCCGGGCCGGCTTGCTCGAGCCGTCGGAGCGGATGAACACCCCGTACTCGCCTCGCGGGCCCTCGATCGCGTTGTAGACCTCGCCCTCGGGCACCCGCATGCCCTCGGTAACGAGCTTGAAGTGGTGGATCAGCGCCTCCATCGAGGTCGCCAGCTCGTGGCGGGGCGGCAGCGCGACCTTGCGGTCCTCGGTGATGCACGGCCCCTCGGGGAGGCCGTCGAGAGCCTGCTCGACGATCTTCACCGACTCCTTGATCTCGGCCAGGCGCACCGCGTAGCGGTCGTAGTTGTCGCCCTGCGTGCCGACCGGGATCTTGAACTCGAAGTCCTCGTAGGAGCTGTAGGGCATCGCCTTGCGCAGGTCCCACGGGTCACCGGCGGCACGCAGCAGGGGCCCGGTGACGCCCAGCGCCCTGAGCGACTCGGCCGACGCCGGGCAGACGCCGCGCATGCGCTGCAGGAAGATCTCGTTCTTGTTGAGCAGGTCGCCGTAGACATCGGCGCGCTCGGGCATGATCGCCAGGAACTCGCGGACCTTCTCCTCCCAGCCCCGGGGGATGTCCTCGGCGACGCCGCCGATCTGTACGTAGCGGGTGTGCATCCGCTGGCCGGAGGACATCTCGAAGAGGTCCAGGAGCTGTTCGCGCTCGCGGAAGCAGTACCACCAGACCGAGATCGCCCCGAGGTCCAGGGCCGAGGTGCCGAGCCAGACCAGGTGGCTCATGATCCGGTTGAGCTCCAGGTGGATCACCCGCAGGTACTGGGCACGCTTGGGAACCTCGATCCCGAGGAGCTTCTCCACGGCCCCGCAGTAGCCCATGCCGTTGAAGTAGTAGGCCAGGTAGTCCATCCGCTCGATGACGGGGATGGCCTTCCAGTAGCTCTTTACCTCGGCCGTCTTCTCGATTCCGGTGTGCAGGTAGCCGATCACCGGGCTGACGTCGCGGATGATCTCGCCGTCGAGGGTCACCACCAGGCGCAGCACGCCGTGGGTGGCGGGGTGGTGGGGGCCGATGTTGAGGGTGAGCAGCTCGCGGTCGCCCTCGACGAAGCTCTCCTCGGAGAGCGTGACGCTCTCCTCCATCTGGCGGTAACCGGAAAGGTCGCGCGCCTCGGTGGTCATTCGAACCACCCCGGCACCGAGGACTCGTTGTGGGTGAAAATGACGGGTTCGCCGCCGATCGGGAAGTCGCGCCGCTGCGGGTGGCCCTCGTAATCCTCGGGCATGAGGATGCGGCGCAGGTCGGGGTGGCCCTCGAAGACGATGCCGAACATGTCGAAGGCCTCGCGCTCGGGCCAGTTGGCCGTAGGCCAGTCGGGCGTCACCGAGGGGACCCGGGGGTCGTCGAGCGCCACCCGGACGCTGACTGATACGCGGTCGAGCAGCTCGCGGCTGAGCATCTCGTACTTGACGCAGAGCCTGGGCTCCTCGGGGTAGTAGTCCACCCCGTGGACGCTTCGCAGGTCGCCGTAGCTCTCGGCGCGCAGCTTGGCCAGGACGGAGACGATCGTCTCCGGCCGCACGGAGATCTCCGAGCGCACGTCGGTGTGGACGGTCCCGAGCACCGACTCCGGGCCGATCGCGGCGGCCAGCTTCTCGAGCCCGGCGGCGTCAGGCAATTTCGTCCTCCGTCCCGCCGGCCCCGAAGACGTTCACGCCGGTGGCGTCGGCCGCCGGCTTGGGAACGACCTCCTCGGTGCCGTAGGCGGAGTAGCGGGCGCGCCAGCCGAGGGTCGGGTCCTCGTGGACCATCGAGCGCAGCTCGATGATGCCGTGCATCAGGGCCTCGGGCCGCGGCGGGCAGCCGGGCACGTGAACGTCGACCGGCATGAACTTGTCGGCCGGCACGATCGCGTAGTTGTTGAAGACGCCCATCGAGCTCGAGCAGGCGCCCATGGCGATCACGTACTTGGGCTCGAGCATCTGGTCGTAGATGCGCCGGATGACCGGGGCCATCTTGATCGAGATCCGGCCGGAGAGGATCAGCAGGTCGGCCTGGCGCGGCGAGGCCCGGAAGGCCTCGAAGCCGAAGCGGGCGATGTCCAGGCGCGAGCCCGGAATCGACATCATCTCGATCGCGCAGCAGGCCAGCCCGAAGGTGAGCGGAAACATCGAGTTGCCCCGGGCCCAGTCGAAGGCCTTCTCCAGGGTTGAGGTGAGGACGCGCTCCTGGACGTAATCTTCGAGCTCCTTGCCGTCGAGATCCCCGCGGAGCATGTCGCGGGCGCGCATCTGCTTGGCGCGGAACTTCTCGCGCTCGAGGTCGCTCTCGAGGCCGTCGAGCTTCTGGCGCGTCACTTCCACGTCAGCGCACCCCGGCGCCAGACGTAGATGAAGGCCACGAAGAGCAGGCCGATGAAGACGGTGGTCTCGATCAGCGCGAAGGTGCCGAAGGCGCGCAGCTGGACGGCGATCGGATAGAGGAAGAGGACCTCGATGTCGAAGAGCAGGAAGAGCATCGCGATCAGGTAGAAGCTGATCCCGAAGCGGAAGCCCTGCTTGATCTCCGAGGGCATCCCGGACTCGTACGGGTCGTACTTGTTCTCGATCGCCCGCCGCGGCCCGAGGAAGGCGTTCATGAGGCTGAACGCGACGCCGATCGCCGTGCCGATGAAGACGAAGATCAGGGCGGGCCAGTAGGTCGAGACCATAGGGTTGGTTGTATCACCTGACGACGGCCGGAACGTGCCGGATTCAACATCGTGACAATCGGCTCTTTATGCGACAGGTAGCGGACATTTCAGCGATCGTGGTTGCCGCGATCGCCCTCTCAACGGCGCTGGCCGGGGCGTGGGTCTGGTGGCGCTCCACCGGCTCCGGCCTGTTCTGGGGAATGTGGCGCGCGACGCAGGCCGCGACGACCGTCCTGGCCGCTGTCGCGCTGGTCGCCGCGATCACCGGGCTGGACCCGGAGTCGGGGCTCTTCTGGCTCTACATGCTGCTGCCGATCGCCATCTCGATCATTGCCGAGCAGCTGCGGATCGCCACCGCCCAGTACGTGCTCGACAAACGCGGCCTGGAGGACGCCCAGGCGGTGGGACGGCTCGAGCCGGTGGAGCAGCGGGAGATCGTGCTCCAGATCGCCGGCCGGGAGCTCGCCACCGCGGCGCTCGCCTGCGCCGTGATCGCCTTCCTCGCGCTCCGCGTTCTCGGGACCGCCTGAACGCCGGCGCGCCCAGCACCCGACCGCGCGGCTTGACCGGCGGCCGGTCTCGTATCATCCGCCCGGCATGACCCTGCTGCGCCCCGCATCCCTCTCGCTGGCCCTGCTCGCCGGGCTCGTCGTCGCCGGCTGCGGCGGGAACAGCGGCAGCTCGGTAGGCAGCCAGTCGGCACTCGTCAACGAGGGTGGCCAGCTCTTCGCGGAGCGCTGCTCGGGTTGCCACACGCTCAGCACCGTCGGCGCGGAGGGCTCGGCGACCAAGATCAACGACCGCGAGCGCCCCGACGGCCCGAACTTCAACGTGCGCAAGGCCTGCTACGGCGCCACGATGTACGCCATCCAGAACGGTGGCTTCTCCGGCGCGATCATGCCGGCCAACATCGTCGTCGGCCCCGAGGCCAAGGCGGTCGCCGCCTTCCTGCAGGAGTACTCCGGCAAGGACGTCAAGGCCCAGCCTTCGGTGACCGGCGAGGAAGAGGGCTGCCCGCCGCTGGCCGAGGCAGTCAGGCAGGGCCCGACCGCAACCCAGGGATCGGGCGGCGGCATGGGTGGCGGCATGTCGGACGGGATGTCCGGCGGCGGCAACTAGCCGCTCCCGATGCTCGACCTGCGCGAGCTGCGCCGGGACCCGGACTCGGCCCGGCAGGCTCTCGCCCGCCGCGGCGCCGCCGGTGACTTCGACCGCGCCCTCGAGCTCGACGAACGCCGGCGTGAACTGATCCCCCAGCTGGAGGCCCTGCGCGCCGAGCAGAACGAGGCCAACGACGCTATCGCGGCCGCCAAGCGGGACGGCGGCGACGCCGACGCCCAGGTGGCGGCGATGAAGGAGGTTTCGGCGAAGGCCAAGGCGATCCAGGAGGAGCTGGCCGGCGTCGAGGCCGAGCTGCAGGAGGTGACAAACCGGCTCCCCAACCTTCCCGAGCCGGAAGCCCCCGATGAGGACACGGTGGTTCGCGAGGCCGGCGAACGCCCTGCGATCGAGAACCCGAGGGACCACCTCGAGCTCGCCGGTGACGGAGTGGACATGGAGCGCGGGGCGCGGCTGAGCGGTTCGCGCTTTGCCTACCTGCGCGGCGACCTCGTACTGCTCGAGCTGGCGCTGGTGCGCTGGACGCTTGACCTCCTCGGCGAGCACGGCTTCGAGCCGGTCATTCCCCCGGTCCTCGTCCGCGAGGAGGCCCTCTACGGGACCGGCTTCCTCCCCGACACCGAGCAGCAGATCTACCGCCTGGCCGACGACGACCTGTTTCTGGTCGGCACCAGCGAGGTTGCCCTCGCCTCCCTGCACGCCGGGGAGATCCTCGACGCCGGTGAGCTGCCGCTGCGCTACGCCGGCTTCTCCCCGTGCTTCCGGCGTGAGGCCGGCGCGGCGGGCAAGGACACAAAGGGCATCTTCCGCGTCCACCAGTTCGACAAGGTCGAGATGTTCAGCTTCGTCGCGCCCGACGAGGCGAAGGCCGAGCACGAGCGGCTGCTGGCCATCGAGGAGCAGATCATGGAGCGGCTCGGCCTCCCCTACCGCGTCGTCGACATCGCGATCGGCGACCTGGGCCCGTCGGCGGCCCGGAAGTTCGACTGCGAGGCCTGGCTTCCCAGCGAGGACCGCTACCGCGAACTCACCTCCACCTCCAACACGACCGACTTCCAGGCCCGGCGGCTGGGCATCCGGATGCGACCCGAGGGCGGCAAGCCGCAGGTCCTGGCCACGCTGAACGGAACCGCGGTCGCCGTGGGGCGCACGATCATCGCCCTTCTGGAGAACGGCCAGCAGCCCGACGGCAGCGTCGTGCTGCCGGAGTGCCTGGTCGCGTTCGGCGCGCCGGCGACGATCTCCGGCGCCGCCTGAAGCCAGGCGTCAGACTGGTGCCATGGACCTGCGGGTCATGGACCTGAACGCCGACCTGGCCGAGCGCGTCGACCCGACCGGGTGGGAGACCGACGCCCGGCTGCTCGAGGTGGTCACCACCGCCAACGTCGCCTGCGGAGGCCACGCCGGGGACGCCGAAACGATGCGGCGGGCCTGCGCCCGGGCGGCCGAGCTGGGGGTCCGCGTCGGCGCCCACCCCGGCTACGAGGACTCCGCGGGCTTCGGCCGCATCGAGCTCGACCTGCCGGTAGAGCAGGTGGTCGACCAGGT
>JAUMBN010000226.1:0-11451 GCA_032119675.1 Solirubrobacteraceae bacterium
CACGTCTTCTCCTTGCTGAAGTCCGAGCCGAAGCTCAGGAACGCCCCGACCATCGCCAGGTCGAAGAAGAGCTCCGACCACGGGGCCTTGGTGATCTTGCTGGGCACGGGAAGCCTCCCGGTACTGCCGGTGGCCGGCTCAGCCCTCGTCCGGCCAGCCGTCAACGAAGATGTCCAGCTGGAGCTCGGCGCCGGGCTCGGAGTACTTGCTCAGGTCGGTGATGCCGGCCTGGGCGAGCGCCTCGTCGTCGATGAAGGCGTTGCCGGTGCACTCGGCCGGATCTCGGACGAGGATCTCCCGGGCGGCGTCGGCGACGATCTCCGGCGTGCGGGACTTGGCCATAGCCTCGTCGCCGCCGAGCAGGTTCTGCACCGCGGCGGTGGCGATGATCGTCCTCGGCCACAGGCAGTTGGCCGCGACGCCGTTGGCCTTCTCGTCATGGGCGAGGCCGAGCGTGAGCATCGACATGCCGAACTTGGCGACGGCGTAGGGGGCATAGCCGGCCAGCCACTTGGGGTCGGTTGAGAGAGGCGGGCTGAGCGTGAGCACGTGCGCGTGGTCGGAGTTGCGCAGGTGGGGCAGGCAGGCCTGCGTGACCACGAAGGTGCCGCGGGTGTCGATGTCGGCCATCAGGTCGTATTGCTTCACGGCCAGGCCACCGATCGGGGCGAGCGTGATAGCCGAGGCGTTGTTGACGCAGATGTCGATCCCGCCGAACTCCTTGACGGTCTTCTCGACGGCGTCTGCGACCTGGTTCTCGTCGCGGATGTCGCCGACGATCGCGAGCGCCCTGCCGCCGGCCGCCTCGATCGCCTCGGCCGCGGTGTGGATGGTGCCCGGGAGCTTGGGGTGGGGCTTGTCGGTCTTGGCCATGATCGCCACGTTGGCGCCCTCGCCGGCCAGCCGCTCGGCGATAGCGAGGCCGATCCCGCGGCTCCCGCCCGACATGAAAACGGTCCGTCCATCCAGTGCGCCCATCCCAGAATCTCCTTGGTTGCCGCTTCCGGCCGGAAGCTCAGCTCAGGCTATCGGGGACGAGCACGCCGGCGCCGGTAAGGCGGCCGGACCGCAGATCCTCCAGGGCCTCATTGGCCCGGGAGAGCGGGTAGGTGGTCACGTGTGTCTTCACCGGCACCCGCGGAGCCACCTCCAGAAACGAGGTCGCGTCGTCGCGGGTGAGGTTGGCCACCGAGCGGACCTGGCGCTCCTCCCAGAGGTCGGCGTAGGGGAAGGAGGGGATGTCGCTCATGTGGATCCCCGCGCAGACCACGCTCCCGCCGCGTTCGGTGGCCTTGAGCGCCGTGGTCACCAGCGGGCCAACGGGAGCGAAGATGATCGAGGAGTCCAGCGCCCAGGGGGCCACCTCCTCGCTGGAGCCGGCCCAGGCGGCACCGAGTTCGAGCGCCAGCTCCTGCGCGGCGGTGTCCCCGGGGCTGGTGAAGGCCGCCACCTCGCGTCCCTCGTGGATGGCGACCTGGCAGATGATGTGGGCGGCGGCGCCGAAGCCGTAAAGGCCCAGGCGGGTGCCGGAAGTCATTCCGTAGGCGCGGTAGCCGATCAGGCCGCCGCAGAGCAGCGGGGCGACCTCGGTGTCGCCGTAACCGCCGGGGAGGGGGAAGGAGTACCGGTGGTCGGCGACCGCGTACTCGGCGAAGCCGCCGTCGATGTCGCGCCCGGTGAAGAGCGCACGCTCGCAGAGGTTCTCGCGCCCGCTGGTGCACCAGCGGCACTCGCCGCAGGTCCAGCCCAGCCAGGGGATGCCCACCCGCGTGCCCGGCTCGTGGCCCTCGCCGCTGACGACCTCGCCGACGACCTGGTGGCCGGGAATCCTCGGCGGGTCGGGCACCTGCACCTCGCCGTCGAGAATGTGGAGGTCGGTGCGGCAGATCCCGCAGGCGCGGACCTTCACCAGCACCTGGCCCGGACTGGGTTCGGGCACCGGCAGATCACGGCGCTCGAGCGGACGGCCCGGCGCGGTAAAGACCATCGCCTCCATCGGCCCGACGCTAGCGGCCCGGCCAGGGCCGGGTGGCGCGTTCAGTCCCCGGGGTGGAAGCGGCGCAGGCGCAGCGCGTTGAGCACGACGCTGACGCTGGAGAGCGCCATCGCCGCGCCGGCGATCATCGGGTCGAGCAGCCCGGCCGCGGCCAGCGGGATAGCGGCGACGTTGTAGCCGAAGGCCCAGGCGAGGTTCTGCTTGATCGTGCGCAGCGTCGCCCGGCTGAGGGCGATCGCGTCGGGAACGCGGCGCAGGTCGCCGCTGACGACGGTGAGATCGGAGGCCTCGATCGCCACGTCGGTGCCGGTGCCCATCGAGATGCCCAGGTCGGAAAGCGCCAGGGCGGGTGCGTCGTTGACCCCGTCGCCGGCCATCGCCACGACCGCTCCGCCGGCCTGCAGCCGCTCTACCTCCTCGGCCTTCCCGGCGGGGAGGACCTCGGCCACCACGTCGTCGATCCCGACCTCGGCGGCGACCGCCCGCGCCGCCCGCTCGTTGTCGCCGGTGAGCAGCACCGGCGCGAGGCCCAGCGCGCGCAGCCGCGAGACCGCCTCGGCGGCGCCGGGCTTGATCGTGTCGGTGACGGCGATCACGGCGACCGCCTCGCCGGCGACGGCGGCGGCGACCGCGGTCCGGCCCAGAGCCTGGGCCTCCTCCATCCCGGCTTCGAGCTCCGGCGGCAGTTCGATCCCCTTGTCGGCGAGCAGGGCGGGGCGGCCGACGACGAGCCGGCGCCCTCCGACTTCGCCGGTGACGCCCAGGCCCTCGTGGTTGGCGAAGTTCGCGGCGGCCGGCAGGGGCGCGCCGCTCAATTCGGCCGCCCTCGCGGCGATGGAACGGGCGATCGGATGCTCGGAGGCCGCCTCGATCGCGCCGACCAGCCGCCAGGCCTCCTCTTCGCTTATCCCGCCGGCGGTGACGATCCCCGCCGGCTCGAGCTTCCCGGTGGTGACCGTGCCGGTCTTGTCGAGGACGATCGTGTCGGCCCGGCGGGTGGACTCGAGCACCTCCGGCCCGCGGATCAGCAGGCCGAGCTGGGCGCCGCGGCCGGTGCCGACCATCAGGGCGGTCGGCGTGGCGAGGCCCAGGGCGCAGGGGCAGGCGATGATCAGCACGGCGACCGCGGCGGTGAAGGCCGCGGCTGCCCCGGCCCCGGAGATGAGCCAGCCGGCGAGGGTGAGCAGGGCGATCACGATCACCACCGGCACGAAGACGGCGGAGATCCGGTCGGCCAGGCGCTGGACCGGGGCCTTGCCGGTCTGCGCCTGCTCGACGAGCCGGGCGATCTGGGCGACCTCGGTGTCGGCGCCGACGCGCGTGGCCCGCACGACCAGGCGCCCCGAGAGGTTGACCGTGGCGCCGGTGACGCTGTCGCCGGGCTCCGCGGCGACAGGGAGCGACTCCCCGGTGAGCATGCTCTCGTCGACGCTGGCGCGCCCCTCTTCGACCACGCCGTCGGTGGCGATCTTCTCGCCCGGGCGCACGACGAACAGCTCCCCGGCCCGGAGATCGTCGATCGCCACCAGCCGCTCACGGCCGTCGGGGCCGATCACGGTGGCCTCGCGGGCGCCGAGCTCGAGTAGCGCCTTGAGCGCGGCCCCGGCGCGGCCCTTGGCCCGCTCTTCGAGGAAGCGGCCGGCCAGGATGAAGGTGGTGACCACGGCGGCGGTCTCGAAGTAGAGGTCCTCGCCCCCGGTGAGCACGGCGACGACCGACCAGGCCAGCGCGGCCAGGGTGCCGACCGAGACGAGGGTGTCCATGTTGGCGTGGCCGTGGCGGGCCGCGCGCACCGCGGTGGCGTGGAAGCTCCACCCGCCCCACAGGACCACGGGGATGGTGAGGGCCATGACGACCCACTCCCAGCCGGCGAAGTGGAGAGCCATAACCATCGAGATCAAGGTGACCGGCACGGTCAGCGCCGCACTTACCGCCAGGCGCAGGCCGAGCCGGGGCTCGGCGTGGTTCATGTGGTCGTGGCCGGCGTGATCGCCGTGGTCGTGGCCTTCGTGGGGGGAGGGCTCGATCACCGAGTAGCCGGCGTTGCGGACCGCGTCGGCCAGCTGTTCGGTGCTTGTCGTGCCCGGCTCGAACTCGACGGCGGCGCGGCCGGTGGCGAAGTTGACCGTCGCCTCGCTGACGCCCTCGACGGCGCCCAGGCTCTTCTCCACCTTCATCGCGCAGGAGGCACAGCTCATTCCCTCGATCGGGAGGTCGGCGTGCCCGGCCTGCTTTTCGGTGGTTGCGACCATCCTGACTCTAGGCTAGCATACCCCCTAGGGGTATCTAGGAAAGGAACCGAAAACCGATGGCAACAACACCGAAATCACGCGGCTACAGCGCCAGCCGGGACGAGCTGCTCACGCGACTGAGGCGGATCGAGGGGCAGGTACGCGGCGTGGAGAAGATGGTCGAGGAGGACCGCTACTGCATCGACGTCCTCACCCAGATCTCCGCCGTCCAGGCGGCCCTGGACAAGGTTTCGCTCGGCCTGCTCGACGGCCATGCCCAGCACTGCGTGATGGGTGCCGGTGAGGACGACCGCGCCGAGAGGACCGAAGAGCTGATGGGCGCGGTCGGCCGGATGATGCGTCGCGGCTGAGCCGGTGAGGCTTCGCATTTCGCGCGGGTCCGGCGTATCTTCCCGGCCATGAGGAAATTGCGTATCTCCATGTTCGGGGTCCTGGCGGCGTGCGCTGCGCTTGCCGCCCTGCCCGCCGCCGCGCCGGCCAAGTCGAAGGTCAAGGCGATCAAGGTGCTGGTCACCAATGACGACGGCATCTCCGGCGGGGGGATGAACGCCATGGTCAGTGCCCTGCGCAAGGAGCCCAAGGTGACGATCACCGTGGTGGCGCCCCTCAGGAACCAGTCCGGCACCGGTGGCAGGACCACCGACGGGCCCGTCGCCGCCTCGCCTTCGACCCTGCCCAACGGCTTTCCCGCGACGGCGGTCGAAGGTTTCCCGGCCGATGCCATCAACTACGCACTGGCCAACGTCACGACGGGCCCGAAGAAGCCTGACCTCGTCATGTCCGGGATCAACTTCGGAGCCAATGTCGGCCCCTTCGTCCCGATCTCCGGGACCGTCGGCGCCGCCCGTGCCGGCGCTGCCCAGGGGATTCCGGCCCTCGCTTCGAGCCAGGGAGTGGCCGACCCGATGAACTGGCCGGCCGGGGTCAAGCAGACGATCGCGTGGTTCCGCGAGAACCGCTCGAAGCTGAAGAAGGGGACGGTCTGGAACCTGAACATCCCCTCGTGCAGCAAGGGCAAGGTCCGGGGCACCGTGAAGGTGAAGAAGACCGCGACCAGCTTCTACGACTACGACCCCTTCGGCACCGTCGAATGCGCCGTTCGCAGCAAGCCGCTCGAGAACGACGTGACCGCCTACTACGCGGGCTTCGCGCCGCTCCAGAGCATCGGGCTCGGCCGGTAGCGCTCAGTCGCCCAGCCGCGGGCCGCGCTGCTCGTCCTGTACGAGCTGGTCGGCGCCGCTCTGCTCGTCGAGCTCGAGGTCGAGACCGAGCATGATCGCCGCCAGGCCTGCGTAGACGGCCACCACGAGCTGCAGCTCAACGACCTCGCGGTCGGTCAGCGCCTGGCGTGCGGCGGCGAGCTCCTCGTCGGAGGGGCGCCCGCGGTCGAGCGTGGTGCGGGCCAGCGCGAGCATCGCCTGCTCGCCCTCGTCGAAGCCTGAAAAGTCCAGCTCGCGCAGGGCGGCGATCTCCCCGTCCGTGATCCCGCACATCTTCGCCACCGGCTCGTGCTGGAACCATTCGTACTCGCAGCCGGTCAGGCGGGCGACGAGCAGGATCACCAGCTCGCGGCGCCGGGGCGAGAGCTCGGCGTCGTTCCAGAGGCTGCCGGTGAAGGCGGCGAACGGGGTGAAGCTGCCGTCGGCCTGGGCGAGCAGCCGGAAGATGCCGATGTCGGGCAGTGCCTCGAGGGTCTTGAGCGTACGCGGCGAGAGCTCGTCGCGGCTGGCGAAGGGGATGCGGGCCATCGGGATGGCGAGGGCGGGACTTGAACCCGCGACACCACGATTTTCAGTCGTGTGCTCTACCAGCTGAGCTACCTCGCCGCAGGAGGGCAGGGTACCGATGAGCGCTCAGCGGCTGCGGAGCCGCTGCACGGCCACCGGGACCCACCAGAGCGCCAGGCCGACCGCCAGGCCGACAGCGAGGTTGAAGCCGAAGCCGATCCCTCCGACGACCAGGGCGATCGCCCACGCCTTCCACCCCTGAAGGTCGCGCAGGAGGCCGATGTGCAGCAGGCCGGCCGCGGCGAGCAGGCCGGCGAGGATAGGGAGCGGAAAACCGGTCAGGAGCGCCGCCAGCCCCGCGCCGACGCCCAGGGCCAGGACGAGCAGGGCGATCCCCATCATCAGCGGCGCGCCGCCGGTGCGGGCCCCGAAGCGCTCGTGGGCGGTCAGGCCGCCGGCCCCGTGGCAGACCGGCATCCCGGCGATCCCCCCGGCGAAGAGGTTGGCGGCCCCGAGGCTCATGGCCAGGCGCCCCGGCCTCACGCGCTCGGCCCTATCGCCGAAGTAGCCGCGGGCCGCGTCGGCGGTGGCCAGGCAGGAGTTGGCGAAGGTCAGGGGCAGCTGGGGGATGACCAGGGCGATCAGGGCCGAGGCGAATACCGCTGCGTCGAACTCCGGGAGGGGAATCGCCGACGGGCCGAGCTTGAGGTCGCTCCCGGCCCGGGCCAGGGCGATGGCCAGCCCCACCAGCACGAGGACCAGCGCAATCAGGTGCCGGCGCAGGGCGAAGGCCGCGCCGAGCACGACCAGCGTGAGGGCGACAAGCACGACCGGGTCGGCGGTGGCGTCGGCGAAGCTGGAGGGCGCGTCCCAGGCCAGCCCCCAGGCGATCTTCAGGAAGAGGAGCCCGACGGTCAGCTGGACGCCGCGGATGAGTGGCCGGGGGAAGGCGCGGCCGGCAACGTCGATCAGCCCGGTGGCGCCGAGCGCCAGGAAGATCGCCCCCATCATCAGCGAGCCGGCGGCTATCTCCGATGCTCCGAGCCCCATGGCGATGGCGATCGCCCCGAAAGCCTTCAGGGGCTGGACCGGGATCGGCAGCCTGAAGGCGAAGGCCACGGCGATGTAGAGAAGCGCGGCGGGAAGCAGCACCGCCGTTGCCGCCAGGCCGTTCTTGATGATCAGCGCGGCGGCGATCGGCACCAGGACGCCGACGTCGGCCACCGCCCCGGCCGCCTCGTGGCGGTCGAAGCGCATCGGCAGCGCCGGGGTGCTCAGTGAATGTCGCGCCGCAGGAACAGCCATGTGCCCACGGCGATGAATACCAGCCCCTCGACGGCGAGGATCGCCATGTCGCCGGCGTGGAAGCCGGTCTCTATCGGGCGGGTGCCGAACGACTGCCAGCCCGGGGAGAGCTCCCGGCGGTCGTTGAGGATGTCGGTGAGGGGGGCCAGCACGGTGCACAGGAAGGCCAGCGCCGCGGCGGCGCCGCCGACCCCGTAGGCGACTCCTGGGCGCCCGGTGGCCGCGCCGACGGCGAGGGCCAGCGCGCCGAAGACCCAGGCGCCCATCCCCAGCCCGACGACGCCGGCGGCGTAGTCGGAGGCGGGAAGGTCGAGCTCGAAGGGAGGCCCGAGGACCACCAGCGTCACCCACGTGACCAGCGAGACGACGGCCAGCTCGATCGCCATGGCCAGCGCCCGCTCGGCGACGATTCGCGTCCTTCCGACCGGTGCGGCGACGACCAGCTCGAGCGTGCCGTCGTCCTCGTCCCCGGCGATCGCCCGCCCGCCCCGGGCCACGCCGAAGGCGAAGAAGAGCCAGGCCCCCAGCGAGGCGAAGAACTGTCCCTGCATGTAGCCGCCGGGCGAGACCGGGTCGCCCTCGCCTCCGGCGAACGCCTTGAGCGCGTCCGGCAGCCCCTCGATCGCCTGGCGGTAGGCGGCGGCGTTGTCGGCGATCGACGGGTAGAAGACCAGGAACAGGACCGTCGTCAGCACCAGCCCGATTGCCCACCAGAAGAGGCTCTTGCGGTCGACGCGAAGGGCGTGCGCGGTTATCTCGAGCGAGCTCACCGTTCGGTCACCGCCCGATCCTGGTCGTCGTCCTTCTCACCGTTCTCGGCGTCCCCGTACATGCCGAGGAAGAGCTCCTCGAGGTCGGGTTCGGTGGAGTGCAGGTCGACGATCTCGTGGCGCGCCGCGGCCTTCACGGCGGCGTCCATCGGTGCCTTGACGAGCAACCGCGCCAGGCTGCCGTCGATCTCCACGTCGCTCACCCCCTCGATCCCGTCGAAGAGGGCCGACGGAACCGGGGCGGCGAAGCGGATCGTCACCCGGTGGGGCGCGGCGCCCCGCAGCTCCTCGACGTTCTCGACCGCCAGCAGCCTGCCCTCGCGGAGCATCGCGACCCGGTCGGCGGTCTGCTCGAGCTCGCTCAGCACGTGCGAGGAGATGAAGAGGGTGCCGCCCTCGCCGCGCATCTCCACCACCAGCTCCTGGAAGCGCTGCTGGAGGATCGGGTCGAGGCCGCTGGTCGGCTCGTCGAGGATCACCACTTCCGGCCGGTGCTGGAAGGCCTGGACGAGGCCGACCTTCTGCCGGTTGCCCTTCGAGAGCTCGCGGGCCGGCCGGTCGAGGGGCAGGTCGAAGCGCTCGGCCAGCTCCCACGCCCGGGTCATGTTGCGCTCGCCGCGAAGCCGGGCAAACCAGGTCAGCGACTGGCGTGCGGTCAGCCGCTGGTCGAGGCGCAGGTCACCGGGGAGGTATCCCACGCGGCGGCGCACCTGTGTCCCATCGCGCTGGCAGTCAAGCCCGAGGACCTCGCCGCGGCCGGCGGTGGGGCGGAGCATCCCCATGAGCAGCCGGATCGCCGTGGTCTTGCCCGCGCCGTTCGGGCCGATGAATCCGAAGGCCTCTCCCTGCGCGACCTCGAGGTCGAGGGAGTCGAGCGCGACGACGTCGCCGCCGCGGTAGCGCTTGGTCAGGCCCTCGGTCGTGATCGCTGCGCCCACGGCCGCGAAGCTAGCGCACCACCCCCCGCCCAACAGCAGGGTTTAGCCGATCACCCGGCCCAGCGTTTGAGCTGGGGCAGCGGGTCGATCGGCTGCACTCCCGCCTTGTCCTTCCAGCCGTCGGGCCAGATCTCGAAGTGCAGGTGCGGGCCGCTCGAGTAGCCGGTCGAGCCCAGCAGGCCGATCTTCTGGCCGGCCTTCACCCGCTCGCCTTCCTTCACGACGACCGAGCGCTTTTGCATATGGGCGAAGAACATGTCCCAGCCGTTGTCGGCCCTCATCACTACGTAGCGGCCGGCGCCGCCATCCTGGTAGGCGACGAAGCGGATCACGCCGGCCAGCGGGGCAACGATCGCCAGCCCCGAGGCGCCGATCACGTCCTGGCCCTCGTGCGAGTGGCCGGGGCGCCCGGCGCCGAACCGGGCGCCGTCGCCCCCGAAGGTCCACGGCCCGCCCTGCACGGGGAAGACCCCGGAGCCGCTGGTGGGAGGCTTGGGCGTGGGTGCCGGCTTCGGCTTTGCCTTGACGGTCAGGCGCAGGGTCCTGCCGCGTGCCGCGCTCTGCCCGGTAGATCCGAGCACGGTGACCCGCAGCGCGTAGCGGCCGGTGCCGAGCGCCGGCAGCCGGACGGTCTGGGTGCTGTTGGCCTTGACCGAGCCGGCGTTGAAGGTTCGCTTCTTCGTGCCGGTGATCCGCACCTGGACCCGGGCCGTCTTTGCGTTCGAGCGCTTGATCTTCAGCCGGACGGCGGCGCGCGACCCGCTGGTGATCGAAGGGTCGACGAGCTTCTGCGAGACCAGCCGCGGCCGCCCGGGGAGGGTCTTCAGCTTGGAGCCGTAGCCGGAGCCGCCGCTTGAGCCCTCACTCGACCCCCCGCCCGAGCCTCCCGAGTCGGGCGAGGTGCCGCCCGAGCCCTCGGCGAAGGCGGCCGAGGGCAGGGCCAGAAGCGCCGCTGCGGCGATGGCGAGGGTCGATTTCAGGGACAGGGGCATCTGTAGGCGTAAACCTTTCGCTTCACCCTTCGACGCGGATCGCCGTTTCGTGAACGCCGGCTTGCAGGGCCGGTCCGGCGGCCCAGGATGGCGATGGCCCGGTCCTGCGGGAGGCCTCGCTCAGCGCCCGGCGGTGAGCATGTGCTCCATCAGCTCGAGGGCTCCGGCCTTGTGGAGCGGCTCGTTGAGGTTCCCGCACTTGGGCGACTGCACGCACGACGGGCACCCCGACTCGCACGGGCACTCGGCGATGAGCCGCCGCGCGTCGGCGACCAGGCTCTCGAAGGCGGCGAAGCCCTGCCGCGTGATCCCCACGCCACCGGGGTGACCGTCGTAGATGAAGATCGTCGGGCCGCCGGTCTGCGGGTGGGCGCCCGTGGACAGGCCGCCGATGTCCCAGCGGTCGCACATGGCCAGCAGTGGCAGCACGGCGATCTGGGCGTGCTCGGCGGCGTGCAGCGCGCCGAGCAGGGCATCGGGAGGCAGGCCGGCGGCCGGCCCCTCGAGCTCGTACCAGAGCGCCGTGGTGGTGAAGTCGGTGGCCGGCAGGTCGAGCCCCTGCAGGTCGATCACCTCCTGGTCGGCCAGGCGCTTGCGCTGGTAGGCCAGCACCTGCTCGGTCACCGTCACCTGGCCGTAGCTGAGCGTCACCCCGAGCGTCTCGCGGCGGTCGAGCAGCTTCTCGACGAAGGTGTCGGTCTCCTTGCGGGGCTGGGTGAACCAGTCGCCCTTGAAGGGGCGAACGAGGGCCTCGCGGCGCTCGACGTCGAGCGAGTCGACCTCCCAGCTGCGCCCCATGTGCAGGTAGACGGCTCCCTCGTGGACGGTGGGGCAGGCCCGTGCCGTCTCGACCGTCCCGATCAGCTCGCCCTGCTCGGCGTCGATGATCCGCACCGAGTCCGGTGAGGCCGAGCGCAGCGAGACCCGGGCGGCGGGGTAGTCCTCCGGCGAGCGCAGGGTGAAGCGGCCCCGCCGCTCGACCAGCGTCCCGCGCGAGACGAGCGCCTCGCAGTGGGCGCGGACGCGCGGCCCGAGAAACTCCGTGTCGGCGTCCGGGTCGATCGGCCCCTCGTGGGCGGCGCACTCCAGGTGGGCGGCGTGGATCTCCTCGCTCTCGTACTCGAGGATCGCCGACTCGACCGGTCGCTCCAGGAACTCGTCCGGGTGGCGGCAGAAGAACTGGTCGAGCGCGTCGTCGCCGGCCACGTAGACGGCCAGTCCGCGCCCGCGTCGCCCGGCCCGCCCCCACATCTGGCGCAGGGAGGCGACGGTACCCGGAAAGGTGATGCAGATCGCGGCGTCGAGCTCACCGATGTCGATACCCAGCTCGAGGGCGTCGGTGGTGACGACGGAGAGGATCTCCCCCTCGACCAGCGCCTGCTCGAGCTCGCGACGCTGCTGGGGCGTATAGCCGGCCCGGTAGGCGGCCACCCGCCCGGCGAGCTCGCGGTGGCCGCGCCGGGAGAGCTCG
>JAUMBN010000227.1:0-9479 GCA_032119675.1 Solirubrobacteraceae bacterium
GATCCCGAGGAGCTTGAGCGCAGGGCTCATGTCGACTACCCGGTGAGTATCGACCGCGCCATCGGTTTGGGAGAGCTGCCGGGGGTTCGGCTGCAGCGAGCCTTTGCCGATCCCGGGCGCGAGTTCCGTCTCCCCGAGAAGGTCCTTGTCATGGCGCACTGGGTCTGGTTCTTCGTGCCGCACGCAACGGTCGCCTGGACGGCCCTGCGTCGCCCGGAGAAGTTCCCGCGGGCCGCGGCTCTGACATATGCGACATTCGACCTCGGGGCGGTCTGTTACTGGCTGCTTCCGACGGCGCCTCCCTGGTACGCCGCCGAGAAGGGTCGCATCGGTGGTGAAGGGGACCAGGAGACGAGCGCCCTGCGGCGGATGATGCTCGATTACGGGGAGCAGTTCTGGGGCAAACGCTGGGGCACGCTTTACGATGGCCTCGCCGGGAACCCGCTCGCCGCCATGCCGTCCCTGCACTTCGCAACATCCGTGATGTCCGCCCGGCTTCTCTCCGAGGTCGGTCCGGTGGAGGGTGCCGTCGGGTGGGCATATGCCGGGACCCTCGGCTTCGCCCTCGTTTACCTCGGCGAGCACTACGTGATCGACCTGATCGCCGGCTATGGGCTGGCCGAGGGGGTCAGGCGGGGCGCGCCGCGGTTGGCGCCACTGGCCTCGGCGTTCTCGCGCGCCCTCCAGGGACTCGAGCGCAGGGCCCAGGCCTGAGCTGGTGACCGAGCCTCCCGCCAGCCCGTCGGTCGACGAGATCGAGGACGAGCTCGAGGAGGACGGGGGGGAGCTGCTCGGCGGACGCGTCGACCGCAAGCACCTCTTCTGGGGCGCGGTCTTCGTCGTCGTGGTCGTTGTCTTCCTCTACGTGGGACTGCCCCGGCTGGCCGGCCTGGACGACACCTGGGACCGGATCCAGCAGGGCTCGCCCGCCTGGCTGCTGGCCTGCCTGGTCTTCGAGATCGTTTCCTTCGGCGGTTACGTCTGGCTCTTCCGAGGCGTATTCGTCCGGGGCAGCGACCGGATCGGCTGGGCGGCCAGCTACCAGATCACCATGGCCGGGCTCCTGGCCACGCGGCTCTTCTCGGCCGGCGGCGCCGGCGGGGCGGCGCTTACCGTCTGGGCACTGCGGCGCTCGGGGATGAGGACCCGGCTGGTGGCGACCCGGATGGTTGCCCAGTACGTGATCCTCTACGGGGTCTACATGGTCTCGGTCATCGTCTTTGGCCTGGGCCTCTACTTCGGCTTCTTTCCCGGTGGCGGGGACTTCGCGATCACCCTCATTCCGGCGGCGATCGGCGCGGTGCTGATCGGCGGGGCGCTTGCCATGACCCTGATCCCGGACCAGATCGACCGGCGGGTGGCCGGGTGGATGAAGGGGTCGGGCCGCGTGGCACGCATCGCGACCCGGCTGGCTGCGCTTCCCGACGCGGTTGCTGCCGGCGTACGCGAGGCCCTGACCATCCTGCGCGAGCGCGACGGGGCGGTCCTCGGGGCCGTTATCTGGTGGTACTTCGACATCCTTACCCTGTGGGCCGCGTTCAAGGCGTTCGGCGATGCCCCGCCGTTCTCGGTGATCGTGATGGCCTACTTCATCGGCATGGTGGCCAACCTCCTGCCGCTGCCCGGGGGTATCGGTGGGGTTGACGGAGGCCTGATCGGCGCGTTCATTGCCTTCGGCGTAGAGGGGAGCCTCGCGATCGTTGCCGTGCTCACCTACCGCGCTTTCGCCTTCTGGCTCCCTACGATCCCCGGGGTGATCGCTTACCTCCAGCTGCGCCGGACCGTCGCTCGCTGGAAGGAGGAGGGACGGGGCGCCAGCGGGATAGGCGAGGCCCCCGTCCCGGCCAAGGCCACGCTACGCTATACAAAGTAAAGCAACAGGGGAAGGTTTGCAGATGCCGGAAGTCGAGAAGGTCATCATCGTCGGGAGCGGCCCGGCCGGTTACACGGCCGCGCTCTACACCTCGCGCGCGGAGCTGGCGCCGCTCGTGGTCGAGGGCTTCGCCTGGGGCGGCCTGCTCCAGCAGACCACCGATGTCGAGAACTTCCCGGGATTCCCCAAGGGAATCGACGGTCCCGAGCTGATGATGGCCATGCGCGAACAGGCAGAGCGCTTCGGCAGCCGGCTGGTGACCGACATGGCTACGCGGCTGGAGCTCAGCAATGAGCCCGGCGGCATTCACCGCGTTCAGGTTGGCGGCGAAGAGCACCTCACGCGCACGGTAATCCTCGCCATGGGGGCCGAGCACAAGAAGATCGGCGCCCCGGGGGAGGAGGAGCTCGCCGGGCGTGGTGTCTCCTACTGCGCGACCTGCGACGCGGCGTTCTTCAAGGACATGGAGACGGTGATCGTCGGCGGTGGCGACTCGGCAATGGAGGAGGCGATTTTCCTCGCCAAGTTTGCCTCGAAGGTGACGATCGTCAACCGCCGCGACGAGTTCCGCGCGTCGAAGATCATGCTCGAGCGCGCGCGAGAGGTGGAGAACATCGAGTGGATGACCCCGTACGTGGTCGAGGAGTTCGCAGCCGGCGACTCCGGCGCCCTCGAGTCGCTGCGCCTGCGCAACGCCGAGTCCGGCGAAGAGAAGACGATCGAGGCGCGCGGGGCGTTCGTGGCCATCGGGCACGAGCCCCAGTCGGAACTCGTCGAGGGCCAGCTCGAGCTCGACGACGATGGCTACGTGGTGACGGAAGGCCGCTCGTCGCGGACGGCCCTGCCCGGCGTCTTCGCCGCCGGAGACCTGGTGGATCACACCTACCGGCAGGCGGTCACCGCGGCCGGCTCGGGCTGCCAGGCGGCCCTGGACGCAGAGTGGTACCTGCGCGACACGCCGATGGTCGAGGCCGACGCCACCGCGGCGGCCTGAGCCTCAGGCCGGCTCGCGCTCGACTTCCATTGGCTTGAGGGCATCGACCCCTGTTACCGCCCGGCCGATGATCAGCTGCTGGATCTGCGAGGTCCCCTCGTAGATCGTGGTGACCCGGGCGTCCCGGTAGAAGCGCTCAACCGGGTGGTCGGTGCTGTAGCCGGCGCCGCCGTGGACCTGGATCGCCTTGTCGCAGCACCAGACCGCTGCCTCGGTCGCGTTGTACTTGGCGATCGAGGTCTCGAGCGTGCTCGGCCTGCCGGCGTCCTTGACCGCGCCGGCGCGGTAGACGAGCAGGCGCGCGGCGTCGGTGCGCACGACCATGTCGGCGATCATTGCCTGCACGAGCTGGAAGCCGGCGATCGGGCGGTCGAACTGGGTCCGCTCCTGTGCGTAGGCGATCGACTCCTCGAGCGCGGCCTGGCAGAGCCCTACGCACCCGGCGGCGACCGAGTAGCGGCCGGAGTCCAGGGCGCTCATCGCGACCTTGAACCCGTCGCCGACGTCGCCGAGCATCGAATCGGGGCCGGCGGTCACGTCGTCGAGGGCGATCTCCGCGGTATCGGATGCCCAGAGCCCCATCTTCCCCTTGATCTCGGCAGGCTGGAAGCCGGGCTGATCTGTCTCGACGAGGAAGCAGGCCAGGCCTCGGTGGGCCAGCTCGGGGTCGGTCTGGGCGAAGACGAGGGCCAGCTTGGCGTTGTTGCCGAGCGAGATCCACATCTTCGAACCGTTGATCTTCCAGCTGCCGTCGTCCTGCTGGACTGCACGCGTCTGCTGGTTGGCGGCGCCGGAGCCGGTGCCCGGCTCGGTCAGGCCAAAGCAGCCAAGCCATTCGCCGGAGCAGAGGAGAGGCAGGTAGCGGCTCTTCTGCTCCTCGGTGCCCCACTTGAGGATGGTCGAGCAGACGAGCGATGTCTGGACGGAGATGACCGTGCGCATCGCCGAGCAGCCGCGCCCGATCTCCTCGCAGATGATCGCGTAGGTCACGTAGTCGAGCCCGGCTCCCCCGTACTCGCGCGGGACGATCGCCCCGAGGTAACCCTGATCGGCGATCTTGCCGACCAGGTCGAGGTCGAAGTGGTGGTTGGCCGAGTTCTCGCCGGCGACCGGGACGATCTCCCGGTCGGTGAACTCCCGGGCCGTATTGCGGATCAGCTGCTGCTCGCCGGTCAGGTCGAAATCCATGCCGCCAGCCTAGAGGCCGATGGCGCGTCCCGGGCTGCCTGTGGCCTGCTCAGCGGATCCGCTGGTAGGTGTTCTCGAGCTCGTCCTGGATTACCGTCGTCCGGGCGACGGTCCTGAGAGCGAGGTCCTTCCTGATTCGGCGGACTTCGTAGCGCCAGCCGGCCGGCAGGGCGAGCCTCGAGCCGAGGCCGTTCAGCTTCTTCGCGGTGAGCGTCGGGTCCTTGATCTGCGAGTAGGCCTGCATCGCGTAGCTGCGGCCGCCAGGGCTGACGAGAACACGCAGCGGGTACCGCCGCGAGAAGGTGAAGTTCGTGGTCCGGTTGACCGTGGTCTCGCTGTAGGGCTGGATGCCGGGGACACCGTTTACCACCGGCACGTCGACGGTGGTCAGCCGGCGCATCTTCAGGCCGGCGAATGAGCGGACAATTCCCTGCTTCATCTCCGCAGACGGGTCGTAGGTGATCTTTGCGCGGTCGATCAGCCAGTGGCGCGGGCCGTTGAGCTTGGTGAGCAGGGCGTCCATCTCGGTGGCCAGCGACGCCGCGTTCGAGGCCTTCCAGAGACGTTCAGGGCATGAGTTGAGCCCGTATGTGTTCCACACGTCGGCGTAGAGGCCTGAGTCGCCGGCGTGGACGAAAAGGTACTCGCAGTAGCGCTTGTCGTACATGCTCGTCGTGCGCATAGCCGCGCCCGCTGTCGCCGGGCCCCAGGCGGCGGCTGCCGCCAGGAGCGCGCCGAGTGCGATGGCGAGGGCCGGAGTTGCCGGGCGAATGCCGAGGACGCGCATGCAGGCACCATAAACGCTCGTGGACCGGAATGTGCCGGATGGCAGCTGGGTTGCCGACATAGACTTCCTCCGTGGACTCCTTCGCGGTGATCATCATCGGCATCGTCCTGCTCTTCCTGCTGGCGGTTGTGCTGCTCGGGGTCTTTTACCCGGGCTCGGGGGCCGACCAGCTCGACTGGAAGCCGACCCGCTCGCCCGAGCTCGAGGCCCAGAACGACATCGACGACCTGGCCCAGATGCAGGCGGCGATCAATGCCAAGCGAAAGGCCCGGGGAGCGCCGGAGATCAGCGAGGGGCAGGTGCGCGAGCGACTGGACCGGGACCGGGCAGAGCAGGCATCCCGGCTCGCCGCCGCGTCCGGTGACCAGGAGATAGAGGAGCTACTCGCCCTCAAGAACCGCCGGCTTCGCGAGCGTGGCGAACCCGAGATCACCCGTGAGGAGTACGAGCGCTCGCTCGGGGCACCGAAGGGCCGCCCGTGAGGGCGCTGGTAGTCGGGGGCGGATGCCGGGGGCTCGACCTCGCGCGTGAGCTCGGCCGGGAGGGGCACGCCGTTCGCTATGTGACGCGCTCGGAGGCGGGGCGCGCGGCGATCGAGGAGGCCGGTGCCGAGTGCTGGGTCGGGACGCCGGATGTCATCGGCACGCTCAGGTACGCGCTGGACAATGTGACCCTTCTCTTCTGGCTCCTTGGGACCGCCTCCGGGCCGGAGGTCGAGGTGGCGCCCCTTCACGGCTCGCGCCTGCGGATGATGCTGGAGAAGACCACCGACACGACGGTCCGCGGCGTCATCTACGAGGCGGCCGGGACCGTCTCCCCGGAGATCCTCGAGGCCGGCGTGGCCGAGATGGAACTCGCGCGCGACAGCAACGAGATCCCGTTTGCCCTTGTCACCGCCGACCCCCGTGGGGACCGCGAGGCCTGGCTGGCCGACGTGCGCCAGGCGACGGCCAGCCTGCTGGCCGGGCCCCGGCGCGCGGGCTCCGCGCTGCCCTGATTGACGGGCAGGCCTAGGACAGGTCGGCAGCCGAGAGGCGGCCGAAGAGGCCGGCGAGGATGCGGGCGGTAGCCCCCCAGACGAGCGAATCGCCGAGCTCGTAGGTGTCGGTGACGAAGGGGATCCCGCGGCGGATCAGCCGCCGGCGCCCGTAACCGGCCGCAAGCACGGAGAGGGGAATCTCGATGATCTCCTCGACCTCCCTCTCGGAAGGCTTCCACGCCTGGGGCGTCGAGATCGCCCCGACGAACGGATGGATCGCGTAGCCGGTCGCGATGGTCGGGGTGGGCGGCAGGGCTCCGGCGATGTGGACGGAGGCTGGCAGCAGGCCGATCTCCTCGTGGGCTTCGCGCAGGGCGGTCGAAACCAGCTCGGGCTCCCCGGGGTCGCGCCTCCCCCCGGGGAAGGAGATCTCCCCGGCGTGGCGGCGCAGGTCGGCCCGCCGCCGGGTCAGCACCGTTCCCAGCTCGCCGCCGGCTTCGTAGATGGCAACCAGCACGGCCGCCTCCTTGCTTCCGTGGACCGGCAGCCCGCGCGCCTCTTCGGGATCGAGCAGGGCCGGGGCCAGCCGGGTTGCCAGTTCAGCCGGCGAGGCTTGTCCGCTCGACACGCTCGTCGAACATCACCTCGCCGTCGAGCACGCGGTGTACCGGGCACTTGGCGGCGATGACCGCGAGCCGGTCGGCCTGCTCGGCGGTGAGGTGCTCGGGGAGCCTGAGGACGATCTCAAACCTGGTGGGGGTGCCGCGCTCCGCAGGAGAGAACTCGACGTCCACCCCTACGCCCGCGACATCCCAGCCCTTCCGCCCGGCGTACATCTCCATCGTGATCGCCACGCACCCGGCGAGCGATCCGGCGAGCAGTTCCAGCGGGGTGGGGCCGGCGTCGGTGCCGCCGTCGCCCTGCTCCTCGTCGACGGTCAGTTCGTGGCTTCGGATGGTGACCGAATTGCGGAAGCCCTCGGTGCGGGAGGTGGATGCGCGCATGGCCCGATTATGCCAGCGCGTGAAAGAGCAGGCCCGTAGGCACCTTCGGGGTGAAGAAGGTCGACTTGGGTGGCATGTTGACCCCCGCCGCCGCAATCTCGCGGATCTGGGCCACGGGGACCCCGGAGAGGAAGAACGCGGCGTCGAAGCCGTTCCCGACCATCGCGAGCGCCTCGTCGTCGCTGCGTGAGTAGCCCAGGCCGTTCAGGTGGGAGATGTCGTCCTCGGTCAGCCCGAGGGGGCCGCAGAGGATCAGGGCCTCGAGCACCGCGGTGTCGAGCCGGCGGTAGGGCTCGGGAGATCCGGCGAGCGCCTCGTCGGCGATCGCCTGGTCGCGCAGTACGAGCCGCAGAGGCCTGCGCTCGGCGGCGTCCAGGTAGCCGAACTGGAGCCGGCCATCCGGAGCTGTTCCGCCCGGGGGAAGGTCGGCTTCGGAGCCCAGCTCGGTGACTTCGAAGCAGCGCTCGATCTCCACCCGAAGGGCCTCCGAGCGGGCCGGGTCGCCAAGAAGCCCCGACACGAGGCGGTGCGTGGGGAAAACGGTCAGGCCCGGGTCCTCCAGCGCCACCAGGTTCATCAGGACGTAACGCTGGGCCCCCTCGCCGCCGACCTCCTCCGCGTAGACCCGGGCGGTCTCGTACCGGTGGTGGCCGTCGGCGATCAGCAGCTCCGAATCGTCCAGCACCTCCTGGAGGACCTCTGTAGCCGCTCCGGCGGGCAGGCGCCAGAGCCGGTTGACGGTCCCGTCGGCGTCGGTCTGGGTGGCCCAGGGCTCGGACTTCGCAGCCTGCGCCAGGGCGGCGGCTGCGCGGCCATCGGGGTCCGAATAGAGCGAGAAGATCGGGGAGAGGTTGGCCTTCGTCGCGCGCGTCAGGCGGAGGCGATCCTCCTTGGGACCCGGGTGAGTGCGCTCGTGGGGGCGAATCTTCCCGGGGCCGTAATCCTCGATCCGGACTGCGGCAAAGAAGCCGGTCCGCGTCCGCGCCCGGCCATCGGGGCCGGTGTAATCCTGGGTCAGCGCCCAGAGGGCGGGCCCCGCGTCCTGGACGACGGCCCCCTCGGCCTTCCACGAGTCGAGGATCCGGGCGGCTTCGGTGTACGGGTCGCCACCGGGCTCGGCCGGTTCGGGGAGGTCGACCCGGACGACGTTCCAGGGAGAGCGTTCCGCGAGGGCCTCCCGCTGTGCGGGGTCGATCACGTCGTACGGGGGCGAGGTGACCGGGTCGAGGCCGCCGGTCATGTCGAGGTCGTAGTGGAGGGCCCGGAAGGGCTGAGCGTCGGCCACGCGGCCACGCTAAAGGATTGCCGGCGGCGCCGGCCGTACCATTGGACCTCATCGGGGCGTGGCGCAGCCTGGTAGCGCACCTGCTTTGGGAGCAGGGGGTCGCCGGTTCAAATCCGGCCGCCCCGATTGGAGCAGGCAGGCGCCCCCTCGGGCGGGGTCCTCAGGCGGGGGCTTCGGGCGCCGGGTTGCCCGGCGCGCGGTTGCGACGGGCCATCAGCCAGGCGAAGGATCCCCCCGTGACCCACATGAAGATTCCGTAGACCGCGGCGGGGACGGTCATCTCGCTGTCCAGCGACGCGCCGACGGCGATGGCCAGGGTCGCGTTGTGCAGCCCGAGCTCGAGCGCGATGGCCGTGGAGCTCTTCTCGTTGAGCTTCGCCGCGCGGGAGATCAGGTAGCTGAGGCTCATGGCCAGGACGTTCAGGGCCACCACGGCGATGATCACGTCCCCGAGGTAACCGGTGACCCGGCCCCATTCGCTGACGATCGCGGCGGCGATGATCAGTGCGAAGAGGGCCAGCGAGACGGTCTTGAAGCGCCTCTCGTTACCGGCAGTCCAATCCGGGTAGCGGCTGCGGACGAGCATCCCCGCGATCAGCGGGATCAGCGTGATCGCCAGGACACGTGCGGCGATGGGGAGAACCTCGACGTCGTTGTCGACCCCGACGAGGTCGAACCAGGACGAGGCCACCGCCAGGTACAGGGGTACGGTGATCACGGCGAGGGCGCTGGAGAACCCGGTGAGGGTTACCGAGAGCGCGGTCTCCCCGCGAGCGAGGTGGGTGAGGAGGTTGGCCATCGTGCCTCCCGGCGCGGCTGCGAGCAGCACGAGCCCCACGGCGAGAATCGGCGGCAGCCCGAACACCTCGGCCACGGCGATTCCGAGGAACGGCGCGAGTACCAGGAGGTTGGCCATCCCCACGACCACTCCCCGGGGAGAGCGGAAGACACGGCGGAAATCCTCCACGACCAGGCCCAGGCCGAGGGAGAACATGATGAAGACCAGCCCCAGCGGCAGGGCGATCAGGGTTACGGGATTCCCCTCCTCCACGCTGCGAGCCTATACCGCAGGCCAGCACAGCCGGGTCACGACCGCCAGCCGTGCCGGTACCGTGGCCGTGCCGGGAGATCGGTCCCGGCCGAGCCCCTGTAGCTCAGCTGGATAGAGCAGCGGCCTTCTAAGCCGCAGGTCCCAGGTTCGAATCCTGGCGGGGGCACTGGCCACCCGGCCCGAGCGGGTTAGCAGCCCTTACACTTTCCCCAGCGCGGTGGGTGTAGCTCAGTTGGTAGAGCTCCTGGTTGTGGTCCAGGCGGTCGCGGGTTCGAGTCCCGTCACTCACCCTCACGGGCGCGCCTGAGCCGGGCCCGC
>JAUMBN010000228.1:0-2758 GCA_032119675.1 Solirubrobacteraceae bacterium
CGCCGCCGATGTCGGCAGCGACCATGAAGACCAGTGAGGGCGACATCAGCATCGAGCTGTTCGACGACGCCGCCCCTGAGACCGTCGCCAACTTCCGCAAGCTCGCCGAGGACGGCTTCTACGACGGACTCACATTCCACCGCGTCATCCCCGACTTCATGATCCAGGGCGGCTGCCCGGAGGGCACCGGGACAGGCGGTCCCGGCTACATGTTCGACGACGAGTTCAACGACCACAAGGTCGTTCGCGGCGCCCTGGCGATGGCCAACGCCGGCCCCAACACCAACGGCTCGCAGTTCTTCATCGTCACCGCCGACGCCTGCCCGCACCTCGACGGCAAGCACACCGTCTTCGGCCAGGTGACCGACGGGATGGACGTGGTCGACGCGATCTCCGCGGTGGCCACCGACCAGCGTGATTCACCGCTGGAGCCGGTCGGCATCGCGGCGCTGGAAGTGGAGTAGGCTCGCTTAACCGAGCTTTGCGAGAGGAGAGCAAGATGGCAACTGTCGAGAAGGCCAGCAAGGAGAAGGCAACAGGCTCCGGGGACGAGATCCCCGTCGTAAACCCGGCCACCGGCGAGACCATCGCCACGGTGCCCGACCTCAGCGCTGCCGAGGTGCAGGCGATGGCCGAGCGCGGACGTGCCGTGCAGCCGGCGTGGGACGCCCTCGGTTTCGAGGGCCGTGGCCGCGTCCTGCTGCGCGCGCAGAAGTGGCTGATCGACCATCGCGAGCGCGTTATCGACACGATCGTCTCGGAGACCGGCAAGACCTACGAGGACGCCCAGATTGCCGAGCTCTCCTACGGAGCCTCGGCCTTCGGCTTCTGGGCCAAGAACGCCGATAAGTATCTCGCCGACCAGAAGGTCAAGACATCCAGCGTGATCCTCAAGGGCAAGAAGCTCGTCGTTCGCCACCGGCCGATGGGCCTCATCGGGGTCATCGGCCCCTGGAACTATCCGCTCACCAACTCGTTCGGGGACTGCATCCCGGCCCTGGCCGCCGGCAACAGCGTGATCCTCAAGCCGAGCGAGATCACCCCGCTCACCTCGCTGCTCATGGCCGAGATGCTCGAGGAGTCCGGGCTGCCCTCGGGAGTCTTCCAGGTCGCCACCGGGCTGGGAGAGACCGGCCGGGCGCTGATCGACGAGGTCGACATGGTCATGTTCACCGGCTCGACGGCCACCGGCCGGAAGGTCGCTGTGGCGGCCGCCGAGCGGCTGATCCCGTGCTCGCTGGAGCTGGGGGGCAAGGACCCGATGATCGTCCTGCGCGACGCCGACCTCGAGCGCGCGGCCAACGCCGCCGTCTACTTCTCGATGCAGAACTCGGGACAGACCTGTATTTCCACCGAGCGTGTTTACGTCGAGGCGCCGGTCTTCGACGAGTTCGTCACCAAGGTCACCGACAAGGTCGCCTCCCTGCGCCAGGGCCATTCGACCGGCCCGGGCACGGTCGAGGTCGGCGCGATGACCTTCCCGCCCCAGGTCGACAAGGTCGAGAGCCACGTGGCCGACGCGGTCTCCAAGGGGGCCAAGGTCCTCGTCGGCGGCAAGCGCCGCGAGGGGCCGGGGGACTTCTTCGAGCCGACGGTGATCGTCGACGTCGACCACTCGATGGAGGCGATGAGCGAGGAGACCTTCGGGCCGACGCTGCCGATCATGAAGGTCGAGGATGCCGAGGAGGCGATCCGCCTGGCCAACGACAGCCCCTACGGCCTGGCCGCCTCGGTCTTCTCGAAGGATGTCGAGCGCGGCGAGGCGGTTGCGCGGCGGATCGAGGCCGGCGCGGTCTGCGTCAACGACGCGATGGTCAACTACACGGCGCTCGAGCTGCCGATGGGCGGGGTGAAGACCTCCGGCCTGGGTTCACGCCACGGCGCCGGCGGCATCCGTAAGTACACCCACCAGCAGACCATCCTGGTCTCGCGCTTCCACCCCAAGCGCGACATCCACATGTTCCCGTACACCGAGAAGGTCAGCCAGCGGCTCGGCAAGCTGTTTGCCTTCATGTACGGCCGCGGCGAGCGCGACTAGCCGGCCGGGCGCCGGGCGCCAATAGGCTCGGCGGCCGATGGCCGCGATCCCCCTCTCGCTCCTGGCCGCCCTCTGCTGGGGCAGCGCCGACTTCATCGGCGGCATCGTCAGCCGCCGCAACGCCATCCCCGGGGTGATGCTGACCGTCCTGGGGGTTGGTCTTGCGGTCGCGCTGGCCTTCGTCCTGGTGACCTCGGAGCCGCTTCCCTCGACGCGGGCGATCGCATTTGCCGTGATTGGCGGCACGATCGGCTCGGCCGGGCTGACGCTCTTCTACCTGGCAATGTCGCTCGGCAAGCTGGGCGTCGTCACGCCGATCGCCGCGAGCGGCGTGGCGGTGCCGGTGATCGTCGGGATCATCGGCGGCGACGCCCTCGCCACCATGGTCGCGGTCGGGCTGGCGCTGGCGGTGACCGGGATCATCTTCTCCTCGATCGAGGGCTCCGAGGAGGAGCTCCACGAGGACAAGGCCGGCGGCCGGCGGGTGGTGGCTATCGCGCTCCTGGCGGCCCTGGGGCTGGGTTCCTACTTCGTCTTCGCCGAGGTCGCCTATGAGGAGTCGGTCTCCTGGACGCTCGTCTTCGGCCGGGTTATCGCCGTGCCGGTCCTCCTGGCCGCCGTGGTCGTGCGCCACGTGCGCATGCCCTCCGGCCGTGACCGCGGCCTGGCGGTCGGAGGGGGGCTCTTCGACGTCTCGGCCACCGCGCTGGTGGGGCTGGC
>JAUMBN010000229.1:0-12350 GCA_032119675.1 Solirubrobacteraceae bacterium
CGGCCGTGGGTCCTGACCGTCTGGGCGATCGCCTTCCTGGAGGGCTGCGTGATTTTCGGGGCGCTGACCTTCATCTCCGCCTCCCTTCAGGACCAGGGGGTCGGCGCCGCGATCGCCGGGTCGGCGGCGGCCGGGTTCGGGATCGGGAACGTGGCCTGCACGCCGCTGGTCACGCGCTCGATCACCCGGGTCGGCTCGCCGCTGCTGATCGCCGGAGGCGCCGGGGTGGCCGCAGTCGGGCTGGCGTTGGCCGGGATCAACACCGTCGTGGTGACCGCGGTCATCGCGGCGCTGGCTCTGGGCGCGGGCTTCGGCTTCCTCCACTCGACGATGCAGCTCTGGGCCACCCAGGTCTTCCCGCAGGCGCGGGCGATGACGATCTCCTTTTTCGCCGCCTCGGTCTTCCTCGGCGGCGCGGCGGCCAGCGCCGCCGCGGCCCCGCTGGCCGACACCGGCCACTTCTCGGCGATCTTCCTGGGCGCCGCCGGGCTGGCGGCGCTCGTCGCCGTCGCCGGCTCCCTGCTGCGCTCCCGTTACGTGGCGATCTTCCACCCGCCGCGCCCGACCGAGCCCCAGGAGGGCACGCCGCTGGCTCCGTGACGCGGGCTAGGGTGTCGGGGTGCCCGATCCCGCCGTCCCGCCGCGTCCCGAATCCAGCGCGGGGCAGGCAACCGGCGATGCGGCGGTCCTCGTAGAGAACCTCGAGCGCACCTACAAGGGTGGGCTCAAGGCGGTCGACGGCGTAAACCTGATCGTCGAGCCCGGGGAGATCTACGGCTTCCTCGGGCCCAACGGGGCCGGCAAGTCGACCACGGTGAGGATCCTCACCACGCTGCTGCGGCCCACCGGCGGCCGGGCACTGGTCGCCGGCTACGACGTCGTAAGGCAGGCCCCCGAGGTACGCCGGAACATCGGCGTCGCCCTGCAGGAGGCGGCCCTCGACCCGCTGATGACCGGGCGCGAGCTGCTCCAGCTCCAGGGCGCCCTCCACGGGCTGCGCCGGGAGGAGGCGCGCGAGCGGGCCGCCGAGCTGCTTGAGCGGGTCGACCTCGTCGAGGCCGGCGACCGGCGCCTGCAGACCTACTCCGGCGGAATGACCCGACGCCTGGACCTCGCGATGGCGCTCGTGCACCGCCCGGCCGTCCTCTTCCTCGATGAGCCGACCACCGGGCTCGACCCGGTCAGCCGCAACGCCCTCTGGCGCGAGGTCCGGTCGCTCAACGACGACGGCACGACCGTATTCCTGACCACCCAGTACCTCGAGGAGGCCGAGCAGCTCGCCGACCGCGTGGGGATCATCGACCGCGGCCACATCGTCGCCGAGGGAACGCCCGACGAGCTCAAGCGGCTGGTCGGCAACCCGGCGCTGATGGTCAAGCTGATCGACCCGGCCCAGCACGACGAGGCCTGCCGCGTCCTGGCGCCCCACGGCGAGGTGAGCGACCGCAGCGGCGGCGGCCTGAACGTCCGCACTCCCCTCGGGGCCAGGGCGATCGCCCCGATCGTCCGCTCGCTCGACGAGGCCCGCGTGGAGGTCGATGCCGTCGAGCTCGAGGAGGTAAGCCTCGACGACGTCTTCCTGGCCGTGACCGGCCACCCGGCCGAGTCCGATGAAGACGTCAGGGACGCCCAGCCGTGACCGACGTCGTCCTCGAGCACCGGGCCGTGACGCAGTGGCGGGTGACGCTCGCCCTGGCCGGGCGTGCGCTGCGGATCCAGCTGCGGCGGGTGCAGTTCCTGCTGCCCTCCTTCGTCCTGCCGCTGCTGCTGCTCGTGGTGATCGCCAGCGGCACCTCTGCCGCCCAGGAGCTGCCCGGCTTCCCGGTGCAGAGCTCCTACGTGGGGTTCGTGGTCTCCGGGACGATCATCCAGGGTGCCCTTCTCGTGGGACTGATGGCCGGCATCGCCGTGGCCGACGAGATCGAGGGCGGCTTCTTCGACCGGCTCCTCTCCGCCCCGATCAACCGGGCGAGCATCGTCGCCGGCAGGGTGCTGGGGACGATGGGGATCGGCGTCTTCCAGGCGGTTCTCTTCCTCCTCGTCGCGCTGGCCTTCGGCGCCGACTTCACCGGCGGCCTGCCCGGCGCCCTCGCGGTGGTCGCGCTGGCGGCGATCTGCGCCGGCGCCGCTGCGGCTCTCGGTGCCTCGATTGCCCTTAAGACCGGCTCGCTCTCCCTCCTTCAGAACCTCTTCCCGATCGTCTTCGTGCTGCTCTTCACCGCGCCGGCCTTCCTGCCTCACGACTACCTCAACCCGGCGCTTCAGGCGATCTCCGACTACAACCCGCTCACCTACGTGGTGGAGGGGATGCGCGGCGCCCTCTTCGACTCGCCGGGGCTGGGCAGCGTGCCGCTCGGCTTCCTCTCGGCCGCCGCCCTGCTGGTGGCGATGTTCGCCCTGGCGGTCTGGGCGATGCGGGCGAGGGTGAAGACATGAGCACGCGGGAGATGAGCACGCGCAACACGCGTGGCCTGGCCTACGCCGGCGGCGTTGGCTACGCGATGTGGCAGCGCTCGCTGCTGGAGCTGGCGCGGGTCAAGGGCGGCCTCCTGCCCACCACGATCGCCCCGATCATCTTCCTGCTGGGGATCACCGGCCAGTTCGGCGACCTCTCGAGCCTGCCGGGCTTCCCCACCGACTCCTACATCAACTGGATCATCCCGCTCTCCTGCCTGCAGGGCGCCGGCTTTGCCGGCGGGGCGACCGGAGCGAACCTGGCACGTGACATCGAGCGCGGCTGGTTCGACCGGCTGCTCAGCTCGCCGGCTCCGCGGCCGCTGCTTCTCCTGGGCCCGGTGATGGCGGCGGTGACCCGCTCGCTGGTGCCCACCACGGTGATCCTCGCCGTCGGCCTGCTGCTCGGGCCCGGCCTTACCGGCGGCATCTACGGGCTGGTGATGCTCTACCTCGCGGCGGTCGCCTTCAGCGTCGTCGCCTCGTTCTGGGGGATCACCCTGGCGCTGCGCGCCCGCACCCAGCAGGTCGGCCCGGCGATCCAGAACGGGGTCTTCATCGCCGTCTTCCTCTCGACCGCCTACACGCCGCTCGTGCTCCTGCAGGGCTGGCTGGGCACCTTTGCCGAGTACAACCCGGTCACCTACGTGCTGCAGATGGCCCGGCAGGCGACGGTTTCGGGAATCGAGCCCAGCTGGGCCAACACCTGGCCGGGCCTCCTGGCCCTGGCCGGGATGATCCTCCTCTTCGGCCTGCTGGCGCTGCGCCAGCTGCGCCGGATCGACCTCTGACCGTCGGCGCGAGGCTCAGCCGGCGGGAACGGCCGAGCAGGACTCGCCGGCGCAGCGGTTGAGCTGCTCGAGCTTGGCTGCCAGCCCGGCCTTGATGGCGGCGTAGGCAGGGTCGGCGGCGATGTTGTTGATCTCGTACGGGTCGTTCTTGAGGTCGTAGAGCTCTTCCTCGCCGGTCTTGTTCCAGACCACGAACTTCCAGTTGGAGGTGCGCACCCCGCGGTAGGGCTGGTCCCACTGCTGGGGCATCGACGGGCTGGCGAAAAGCGGCTCCGGTGCCTCGACCAGCAGCGCGCGGTCAGGAAGCTTCGTCGGGTCCTTCACGACCGGCAGCAGCGAGATTCCGTCCAGGGTGCGTCCTGCCTTCTTCGTCGCGCCGGCGGCGTCGAGAATCGTCGCCGCGAAGTCGACATTTGAGACCTGGCCCTCGACCGTGCGTCCCTTGGGCACGCCCGGGCCGGCGATCACGAAGGGGGTCTTGAGCGACTCCTCGTAGGGGAGGAACTTGTCGCCGGGGATCCGGTGCTCGCCGTTGAGCCAGCCGTTGTCGGAGGTGAAGACGAACATCGTGTTCTTGTACTGACCGGTCTTCTTGAGGGTCGAGACGATTTTCTTGACCTGGTCGTCGACGGCGAGCAGCGAGCCGATCCGCCCCTGGTAGTTCTCCTCGAGGTCGGCGACCTGCGCCTCGGTCATCGGGTTGCGCAGGACCGGGTTGTCCCGGATGTTGGTCGGCAGCTTGGAGAAGGTGTCCTGGGCCTGGTTGAAGCTCGGTGGCCTGGGCATCCGGTAGCTCTTGGACTTCGCCACGTAACGCTTCGGCGGGCGCGGGTCGGCGCCAGGGCGGCCCATCAGCGTGGTGGCGACGTCCTCGCGGTGGGGTGCGGCCGGCGACCACCACATGAAGAAGGGCTTCTTCTGGCTCTTCTCGTCGGAGAGCAGGTCGGTGAAGACTTTGCCGGTCACGTCGACGGAGTAGTCGGAGTTCTTCTCGGTGCCCCAGTCATCCGGGCCGTAGGGGCCGGGGCCGAAGAGCTCGGTGAGGCGGGCGAAGACGGTGCGGATGACCGGCTCCTCGCGCGGGATCGTCTGGATCTGGCCGAACTGGACGAGCTTGCGGGCGAAGGTCTTGTCGCCCCAGATCTTCTCCTTCTTGCCGTCGATACTCATCACGAAGTTGTAGTAGTCGTAGGCGGAGACGTCGAGCAGGCCGCGCCAGACGTCGAAGCCCTTCGGCTTCTCGCCCTTGAGGGTCTTCGCGCCGTAGCCGTTGAGCCACTTGCCGACCATGCCGGTGCGGTAGCCGGACCTCTGCAGCCAGGCGGGGAGGATGTTCTCCCGGTTGGGCATCCCGTACCAGCCGTATGGGTAGAAGTTGCCGATCACGCCGTTGTTGTGGGCGTACTGGCCGGTGATGAAGGTGGCGCGCCCCGGGCAGCAGAGCGGGAAGGAGGTGATCGCGTTCCTGAAGCTCGTGCCCTGCCTGACCAGGAGCTTCTGCGTGTTGGGCATCTTGTCGAGGTCGTCGAGGTTCTGGTCGTCGGTCATGATCACGACGACGTTGGGCTGCTTGCCCTTGCCGGCCTTGCGGGCGTCGGCGGGGGCGACGACCAGGGCGGTGACGGCCAGGAATGCGACCACGGCCAGGGAGGCGTTGCGCGTGCGACTGAGGCTCATCGTCATAGGGAACACAGCCTTTCAGAATTAGGTGCGGTCATGTCGCAGTTGGGGTTGCGTGGATTTCCGGTCAGCCGGTGGGGGTCGATGCGATCAGCTCGTTGATGGCGGCCACGAGAGCTTCGGGCTCTTCCTCCTGAATGAAGTGGCCGGCCTCGGCGAACTCCTGGTGGGGGAGGCCCTTCGTTCCGGGGACGCTCTCGATGAATACGGCGTCGAAGTGGCCGATCATCGGGTCGAGCTTGCCGTACAGGCACAGGAAAGGCTTCTCCCAGCGGTCGAGCACCTCCCAGGCCGCCGTCCAGATGCCGTAGACGTCGTCGTCCTCGCCCTGCGGCTTCATCAGCGCCGGGAAGGCCAGGACGCCTCCCTGGTGGGAGGGATCGGGGTAGGGGGCCTGGTAGGCGGCTGCCTCCTCGGGGGTCAGGCCCGGGTCGAAGCCGGGAATCGGATCGGCGCCCTCGGGACCGCCGGCCATGATCATTGCCACGTCGAGCTCGTCGGCCGCCGCTACGAAGGCCTGCCAGGCGGCGAAGGCCTCGGGCATCGGCGAGTCCTGGAGCACCTGGACCATCCGTTCCATGCGGCGCGGGTCGGCGATCGTCCCGTTGGCCATGACGATCCGGTCGAAGCGGTCCTCCATCCGGGTGGCCACCGCCAGGCCGACGATGCTGCCCCAGTCCTGGCCGAAGAGCGTGATGCCGCGCAGGTCGAGCGCCTCGACGAGGGCCTCAACCCAGCGCACGTGCCTGGTATACGAGTAGTTCTCCCGCCCGACGACCTTGTCGGACCTCCCGAACCCGACGAGGTCGGGCGCGATCACGCGGTGGCCGGCAGCCGCCAGCCCGGGGATCATCTTCCGGTAGAGGTAGGACCAGGTGGGCTCGCCGTGCAGCAGGAGGATCACGTCGCCGTCGGCCGGGCCCTCCTCGACGTAGTGCATCCGCAGCGAGCCGCCCTGGCCGTCGTCGATCTCCACGTAGTTGGGCTCGAACGGATAGCCGGGCAGGTCGGCGAATCGTTCGTCGGGCGTTCTTACGGTCTCCACGGCTCTCTCCTCTACAGGGAACGTCGTGTTTGCATTCAACCAGTGTTCGCGCCCCGGGTGCGACCTGTGTCCCAGTTACCTTTCGGGCATGCGCGCTACGCGAACTTTTCCGGTAATCCTCGCGATCGCTGCCGCGTCCGTGGCGGTGTCCGGTTGCGGGGGATCTGACGACTCCGGCGGTGAGACGACCTCCCCGGCCGCCTCTGTTCCGGTGACGACCGGCGGCGGCAGCACCCAGGCCGAGCCGATGGTCACCACGGGGATGGCCAAGTGCACCGAAAGCGAAATCGCCAAGGCGGTGGAGCAGACCGGCAGCCAGGAGGCGGGAGAGGCCACGCTCGCCCCGGGCGCCGACAATTACAAGTGTGCCGACGGCTGGGCGGTCGCATTCGCCAACGTCGGCGAGGGCCAGGAGCAGTACACGACGACGCTGGTCTTCGAGGCCGAAGGCCAGTTCTGGGTCTCTCAGGACCGGGCGAAGGTCTGCCCCGAGCCCTCCGACGTGCCCAAGGCGATCTACGACCTGGCCTGTAACAGCAACTGACGCCCGTGGCGGCCGACCAGGGAAGCCCGGGGATCTCTCCGGGGCTCGAGCGAGAGGCGGCCGAGACGCAGCGTGAGGTTGCGGTCGCGATCGCGATCGTCGCGGCGATGCAGGTCGCCCTGGCCTGGGTGAGCATGCGCAATGGGTGGACGCTCTTCCACGTCCACGGCTGGATCTGGTGGGTGCCGGTGCTTCCCGAGCTGCTGCTCGTTGCGCTCGTTGCCAGGGACCGGGCCGGCAAGCCCGACGTCCTCGAGGACGGCTCGAGGCGCACGACGGTGATCGTGCTCCTTGCGCTGATCGCCGCGTGGAACGCGGTGACGGTGATCCTCCTGATACTCGAACTCTTCACGGGCGAGGTCCGCACCGGCGCCGAGATGATCGCCGAGGCAACCGTCGTGCTGGCGACGCTGGTCCTGAACTTTGGCCTCCTCTTCTGGGAGCTCGACGGTGGAGGGCCGCGCATGAGGGCGCTCAACCCCGACGGGCCCCGGGACTTTCTCTTCTCCGAGATGGGCGAGGACGGCCGGGCCCGGCTTCCCGACGCCGAGAAGCCGGGAGGGCCCGATGCCTGGCATCCCCGCCTCCTCGACTACGTCTACCTGGCCTTCGTGACCGCCATCGCCTGGAGTGCCGCCGACACGCTCCCCTTGTCGCGCCGGGCCAAGGTCCTGATGGCGGTGCAGACCGGCATCGCCGCGCTGACAATCCTGCTGGTGGCGGCGCGGGCGGTGAGCATCTTCGGCTGAGCACGGGCCCGGCCCGTTCGCGATTCCGTAGCATGGCCGCATGTCCGAGAAGCTGACCCGCCGCCACCGCGACACCGTCGAGCAGATCTTCGCCCACCCGACCAGCCACAACATCGAGTGGCGTCACGTCATTTCGCTGCTCCAGCACGTCGGGGATGTCGACGAGGAGCACAACGGGAAGGTGAAGGTAACGCTCGGCCCCGAGACCGAGACCTTCCATCGCCCGCGCCACAAGGAGATCGACACCCAGATGGTCGTCGACCTTCGGCGGATGCTCACCAACGCCGGCTACAACCCCGACGGCTCACCGGCCGTCGAGGACGAGCGCACCCGCGACCACGGTGACGGTCGCTGGGGCGCGCCCTGAGCGCAGGTTCGCGCCCCGGCTAGCGGCGGCTGCGCGCGGCCTTCCTGGCCCAGGACGGAACCTTCGGCTCGGCCCTGACCAGCGGCGCTCCGCCGTTGCCGCCCGCATTGCGGCCCCCGGTGAGCCCGCTGGCCGCGCCGACCAGGCTCCCGGTTGAGCCCGGGTTGAGGCCCGGCGCAAAGAGGCTGGCGCAGAGGTCGGCCGGGAAGCGGGCCGGGTCGGCCGGCCCGGGGTTCTCGATCGCGTCGCGGATCGCCGCGAAGCTGACCGAGTCGACCGCGGTGCCGATGTGGGTCACCTTCCGGCCGGGGCAGACGTCCTGGATGAGGATGTTGCGCGCGCCCTTGAGCGATGAGGTCGGGTTCGGGCCGGTGGTCGGCTTGACCGTCTCGTCGTCGGCCGAGCGCAGCGTGGTCCACGAGGTCGGGCCCGGAGTCTCGTCGCGGTAGCCGTTGAGTGTCTTCAGCATCTTCGAGCCGGCGCGTTGCTGCCAGCCGGCGGGAATGCAGCCCTTGGTGCGGCAGGTGCTCTCCTGCCCGGTGCCGGCGGTGGTGCCGTGCTGGGTGCCGGCGGCGGCGATCACGTCGGCGACCATCGGGCGAAGGCTCGGCCAGTAGGTCAGGGCCACCCGCGGCAGGAGGCCGCCCTGGCTGATGCCGAAGACGGCGATCTTCCGGCCGGCCATCCGGTACTGCTCGCGGATCCCGTAGGCCAGGTACTGCACCGAGACGTGGATGTCGCCGGTGGTGAAGTAGGGGAAGTCGACGGTGCAGACCGGCGCGCCATAGGCGTCGAAGGCGCCCTTGCCGATCGCGTAGGCCTCCTGGCCCGAGGCGCCGGTGCCGGTGACCAGCATGATCGGCACCTTCCCTGGGGCCTTCTGGTCGCCGTAGCACTTCAGGGAGGCCTTGAGCTTGGCCTTGGAGACCTCGAGCCGGGGCTCGGCCGAGGCGGTGGCCGGGGCGGCGACGGCAAGCGCGGCGGCGCCGGCGGCGAACAGGGTGGCGGTACGGAGGCGTCGGGTCATGGGGGCTTTCGGGTAGCGGGGGAGTCCGCAGCGTACCCGAGCGGTGGCTACGTAGTGTCCAGTAGGCGGTCCGGGACAGCGGTTGCGCCGACCTTTTCCACCCGTAACCTCGGAGGCGATGTTTGTTGCCGGCCTGTCACGAAACGCGCCATTAGGCGTCGCGGTACTCCTCGTCGCCGGGCTTCTCCTGCTCGCCGGCGCCGCCCCGGCCGAGGCGAAGACCTGCGCCGACTACCCCAACCAGGCCGCCGCCCAGCGCGCCGCCGACACGCGGGACGCCGACGGTGACGGGATCTACTGCGAGTCGCTTCCCTGTCCGTGCCTGAAGAAGGCCGGCGGCAATTCAGGCGGCGGCTCCGGCGGCGGCAGGGGCAACAGCGGCTCCTCGCCGCAGGGCTGCACCCGGCCCCGCGGGGTCCAGCCGATCGGCTTCAGCTCGACGAAGTACCCGAACATCTTCCGCCACTACTCACGTGCCGTTCGGGCCGGATGGCCCCGCGTGCTGAAGGTCAACCGCGCCGGTACCGACGCCCGGCGCGACCGGCTCCTGGAGAACGTCTTCACCCGCAGCGGATTCGACCGCGACGAGTACCCGCCGGCGGTTGGCCGGGGGAGGGGGAAGGGGCTGACGCGCGGCACCAATCCCACCGGCTGGATGGCGAGCGTCCAGTACGTGCCCAGCTCCGAGAATCGCTCGCACGGTTCGGTGCTCGGGATCAAGCTGCGCCGGTTCTGCAACGGAACCGCCTTCCGTTACGTCTTCTACTGAGGCCCTCTACATTCAGAGGCCTTATGGGCGACTATCAGGGCATGGCCGTCGAGCGCGACGGCGACACCTACCGCACCCGCCGCGAGAGCCGCGAGGCACTCGTAGAGGTCGGGCTGGACTTCGGCCCGCGCCGCGAGCCGCAGCTGGCCACGACGCTGGCCTTCTTCGACCACATGCTCGAGATGCTCGGCTGGTACGGCGATTTCGTCGTCGACGCCTCCTACGACGTGCGCACCTACCGGCTGACCCACGTCGTCACCGAGGACACCGGGCTGGCCCTCGGCGCCGCCGCCTCCCAGGCGATCCGCGACCGGATCGAGGAGGGGGTCGAGTCTTCCGGCTTCTCCTGGGCCGTCATGGATGAGGCCAGCGCGCTGGCGCAGGTCTCCTTCGAGGGCCGCTCCAACAGCTTCATAACCCGGGAGGGCGCCGGCTCCCTGGAGAACGTGGAGGACATGCTCTCGGCCGACCTGGCCGCCTTCTTCGAGGGCTTTGCCCAGGGCGCTCGCTGCACCGTCCACCTCGAGCTTCGCGACGGCAGCCACGACCCGCACCACGCCTGGGAGGCCGGCTTCCGCGCCTTCGGCCGCGCCCTGCGCGCGGCCCTGACCGCCAACCCCCGCCGCGCCGGCATGACCGCCGGCGTCAAGGGCACGCTCGACTGAGCTCCATGGCCGACGGAACGCCGATGCGCGTTCTCCGCTGGTCCGGGCTCAGCGAAGAGCAGCGCGACCAGCTGCTCGAGCGTGGCATCCGGGCGATCTTCGACCCGCACCTGCGTGAGGCGGTTGCCGAGATCGTGGAGGACGTTCGCGAGCACGGCGACGCGGCGGTCTGCCGGGCGCTCGAGAAGTTCGACGGCTGCGAGGTGGCTCCCGGCGGGCTGCGCGTAAGCGAGGAAGAGTTCGAGCAGGCCCGCAGCCACGTCTCCGACGAGGTGCTCGAGGCGATCGCCGTGGGCATCGCCAACGTCCGCGCCTTCAACGAGGAGCTTGTTCGCGAGCGCGAGTGGCGCACCGAGCTCGCTCCCGGCCTGATGGTCGGGGAGAAGATGACGGCGGTCGCCAGCGCCGGGCTCTTCATCCCGAGCGGCAAGGGCTCGTTCCCGTCGGTGCTCGTGCAGGTCGGAACGCCGGCCGTCGTGGCCGGGGTACCCGAGCTGGCCGTGGTGGTGCCGCCGGTTCCCGGGGGCGCAGGCGAGGTCGACCCGGCCGTGCTCTGCGTGGCCGCCGAGCTGGGCATAACCAACCTCTTCCGCGTCAATGGCCCTGCCGGGATCGCCGCCCTCGCCTTCGGCACCGAGTCGATCCCGAGGGTCAGGAAGGTCCTGGGCCCGGGAAGCCCGCCGGTGCAGGCGGCTCAGATCGCCTGCCAGCAGTACGGCTGCCACACCCAGATGCTGCTCGGGCCGTCCGAGTCGCTGATTCTTGCCGACGACAGCGCCGACCCCCGCCTGCTGGCCGCCGACCTGCTCAACGAGGCCGAGCACGGGCCCGACTCCTCGTCGGTGCTGGTGACCGACTCCGAGGCCCTGATCGGCGAGGTCCAGCCGGAGCTGGCCCGGCAGCTGGCCGAGCTGCCCGAACCGCGCCGCTCGTACGCGATCGCCGCGCTGGGCGAGAACGGCGGCGCCGTGCTGACCGACGACCTGGACGAGGCGATCGCCGTGGCCAACACCTATGCGCCGGAGCACATGCAGATCGTCGCCCGCGACGAAGAGGCCGTCCTCGCCGGTATCGACCACGCCGGCGAGGTCCTGCTCGGCCAGTCGACGCCGGTCTCGCTGGCCAACTACGTGATCGGCGTTCCCGCCGCGCTGCCCACGGGCATGTTTGCCCGGGTGACCGGGGGCGTAACCGCCGAGACCTTCATGAAGAAGACCTCGATCGCCCGCGCCGACGAGCAGGCGCTCGATTCCCTCAGCGACGCGGTCCTCGCCCTGGCCGAGCACGAGGGCTTTCCCGCCCACGCCGCGGCCATCCGGGCGCGTCGCGAGGGCAGTGACGCCCCCTAGGGCTCGACCGTCACCTCGGCGATCGGGGTGGCGGTGTTGTGCAGCTCCACCTCGAAGCGGCCGGTGATTGTGGCCGGGACGCTGAACTTCGCCGCGTTGCCGGGCCCGACCGGCTTCTCGACGTCATAGCCATGCAGGTGGACCTCGTCGTCTGCGTCGTCGGTCACGCGGAAGCGGATCGTGCCGCCCTCCTTGAAGGTCAACTTGCGCACCCCGCCGACCGGCTGGCCGCCGGAGATGCGGATCGTCGCCACCGCCGGCTTGGGCTTCTCCGGTTGCGTCGTGATGGCCTGGGGGGTGGTGGCCTGGTTCGACGTTTCGCTCGCGGTGGTTGAGGTGCCGCCGTCGTCACCGGGCCGCAGGATCACGAAGGCTGCCACGACGACTGCCACCGCGGCGACCAGGACCCCGATCTTTGCGTTCCTGGACATGCCGGCAGACTCGCAGGATCCGGCCGCCGGCTATGTGAGCCTCGTTACGACTGCTGGCCCGGCTCGGCCGGCGCCTCGGTGACCGTCTCGGTCTCGACGGCGACCGCGGCGGCCTCGACTACCGGAGCGCCCCCGCCGGCCTGTGCCCGCCACGCCTTGTTCAGGTTGTCCTGGAAGAGGTAGATGGCGATCGGCGAGATGAAGAAGAAGATCAGCAGACCCAAGCCGGCGTCGAAGCCGTTGCCGGAGCCGGCCAGCGCGCTGGCGGCATTCATCCGCTTGAAGCCCTTGAAGACGGAGACGAACGGCGGCACGATGATAAACGCTCCCAGGGTGACTGCCACGAGGGAGGTGCCGGGGCTGGTCCCGCACTCCTCGGTGCCCCGCGACTCGCCGAAGTCCCGCATCTCGCGGTTCACGAAGTACCACCAGAACCAGAAGTAGATCCCCAGCGTGATGATCATCAATCCGATGATCCC
>JAUMBN010000230.1:0-19889 GCA_032119675.1 Solirubrobacteraceae bacterium
GAGCGGGACGCCCGCACGGCCCCGTGCCGCACGGAGGAGATTCCGCTCGGCCAGGCGATCGAGCCCGACGAGCTGCCGCGCGTGGAGGGGGTTCCTCCGGATGCCTACGAGCGGCTGGCCGGCCGCTACGGCCACCGTGCCCGCGACGTCCTCGCCGTGGCTGCCGAGCGCGGCGAGCTGGCTCAGCCGATCGTTCCCGGGGGCCCGAGCGAGCTGCTCGCCGAGACCGTCTTCGCTGCGCGTCGCGAGCAGGCGCGCAGCGTGGGAGACGCCCTGCTGAGACGAAGCCGGATAGGGCTGCTGGCGGCCAGGGAGGTGGCCGACCCGGAGAGTGGTGTGGCCGAGCGGGTTGCCCGGGCCATGGCGCCCGAGCTGGGCTGGGACGACGCCCGGATTCAGGCGGAAGTCGCGGCGTTCGCCGAAGAGGCCGCTGCGGAAGGAATCGTCGCATCCGCCGCACCGGCTGCGTAGCCTGTAGCCAATGGTTCGCGCGACCTTCCCCGTCCGTGTTCTGGCGCTCTGTGCTGCCGTCGGGGGCCTCTGCCTGGCCGCCGCCGCGCCGGCGTGGTCGTCCGGAGCCTTCTTCCCGGGCGTTACTGCCGACGGCCCATCGGCCGATGTCCGCACGCTCGACGATGTCGACCTCGCCCGCGGGGGTACCGGAATCCTGGCCTGGACAAGGGTCGACGGTGGCGAGAACCACCTCTTCTGGGCCGACCTGACCGCCGGCCAGCCCGGGTCTGCCAGCCGCGGCGACGGCGGCCTGCCTTCCCTCAATTCGCCGTCCTCCGCAAGCGTCGCTGATGATGGTCGCGCGGTGATCGTCTTCACCAACTCGGCCGGCGCCTTCGCGATCGTGCGCCCGAAGGCCGGCCAGCCCTTTGGCGCACCGCAGCAGCTCGGCGGCCCGGGCTCGGCCTGGCCCTCGGTCGACATGACCTCCGGCACCGGCGTGGCCTACACGGCCTGGAGCGAGAACGGCGACGTGCGCGCAGCGTGGATGGGTCGTGGGGCGACCAGCTTCACCGTCCTGCCCGGCGCCGCCGACATCGAGGCCGGCCGCAACGCAGGTTCCAGCGCCGACACGCGACCCCGCGTGGGCACGGCGGCCGACGGCGTCGGCGTCGTGGCCTTCGGCGAGACCGACGGCGCCACCACCCGCTCCGGGGCCCGCCGGCTCGTGCGCTCCAGGCTCTCGGACTACGTGACCGACTTCGGCGTGGAGAGCGAGGCGGGCCAGTCGGTTGACCGCGCCGACATCGCCTTCGAGGACGACTCGAGCTTCGGCTGGCTGGCCTTCCGCCAGCGCTACGCCGACGGCACCAGCCGTGGGGTCCTGCGCCGCCTGCGCGGGACCCGCACCGACAGCCCGGTGCAGCTCGCCGGCGGCAGCGAGCTCGCCGCTTCGGCCTTCCCGCGCGTGGCCGTAGCCTGGCGCGAGGCGGGGCTGGCCGTTGCGCAGTCCTCGGACGGGACGGTCTGGGGAACGATTATCCGCGACGACCAGCCGGCGCCCGCCGTGCCGCTCGGCAGCTCGCCGGGGCTGGACGCCATGGCCGTTCCGACCGTCGCCAGCAACGAGTACGGGGTCGCGGCCTGGGCCACTCCCGACGGCCCGGGCGCCTTCGCCCGCAACTTCGAGGACGACAAGGCCGCGTCGGCGCCGCCCCCGTTCCTGCCCGGTGGGAGCATCGCCGGCCCGCAGGGCCCTGTAGTGCCCGGGGCGGGCATGGAGGCCTCCAGCAACCGTGTCGGCGATGCGGTCATCGCCTTCGTCCAGGAGAGCGGCGGCGCCCGCTCGATCTCGGTCGCTTCCTATGACCTCGCACCCAAGCCGGTTGATCTGGATACCACTTCCCGCTGGCTCAAGGCCCGGCCGAAGTTCACCTGGGACGACGCCTCTGAGGTCTGGCCCGGCCTGACCTACAGGATCCTCCTGGACGGCAAGGAGATCGGGACCTCGGCCAAGCCTTCATTCACCCCGGCCAAGGCGATCCGGACGGGCCGGCACACCTGGCAGGTGGTCGCGATCGACCGTCGGGGGCAGACCGCCTCGTCCGCAGTCGAGCCGATCCGGGTCGACGGAACGGCCCCGAAGCTGAGCGTCAAGGTGAGCGGGCGGGGGAACCTCCGAATCGATGCCCGAGCGTCCAAGGCCAAGCCTCCCCGCGGCTCGGGCCTGGCCTCGATCAAGGTCGACTTCGGCGACCGGACCGCGCCGGCCGTGACGAATTCCAGCAAGCTCAGGGTCCGTCACCGCTTCGGCTCCCGAAAGGCGACGATGAAGGTCACCGCGACCGACAAGGCCGGAAACACGACCGTCATCACCTACCGCGTAAGTAAGGGCCGGGCCACGCTGGTACGAGGCAATCCGACGGCGCCCGGAGCGACGCCCGCCCCGTGACCAGCCCGCCGGTGCCGTGAGCGATTCGGTCGAGCCCCTCGGTCCGGGCGGCCCCGCGGCAGGCCCCGCCGAGGTCCTCGCCGCGGAGGGGATAGCGCCCGGCGAGATCCAGGCGCTGCCGGAGGGCCGGCCGAGGGTAATGGGGGTGATGGTGGCGTCAGCCGACGGCCGCGCCGCGGTCGAGGGCCATGCGGCCGGGCTCAGCAGCCCCGCCGACCGGACCCACTACCGCTCGCTGCGGACCGCCTCCGACGCCTGCCTGGTCGGCCCCTCGACCCTGGTGATCGAGAGCTATTCGACCCTGCTGGACCCACACCAGCGCGAGATCCGGGAGGGGCTGGGTCTCTCGCCGGAGCCGCTACTCGTGACGATCTCGCGCCGCCTCGACCCGGAGCTCGCCGGCCTGGAGATCTTCAACATCCCCGGGCGCCCGGTGCGGGTCTACACCGAGTCGGGCCACGATCTCCCTCCCTGTGAAGGCGACGTCGAGACAGTCCGGTTTGCCTCCGGCGAGCTCACGCCGGCGGCCGTCCTCGAGGACCTGAAGGGGCTTGGCGTGGCGAGCCTGCTCTGTGAAGGAGGGCCGAGGCTCCTGGGAGCGATGTTCGAAGCGGGCCTGGTGAGCGACCTCTTCCTTACGGTCTCGCCGCAGGTGGTGGGGGGCGACGCGCCGCCGATCGTCGAGTCGCCGACCTTCGACCCGCCGCTCGCGATGGAGCTGCGTTCGGTCGCAAGAGGTGGCGATCACCTCTTCCTTCACTACGTCGCCGCGCCCTGACCGCTACCGTTTGCCGGGCAAATTCAGGTTCGCCGCCGGCTGTCACCACGCCGGGGGGATGCCTGCCGAAACCTGCGAAGGAGAACATATGTCAGTTATGTCCCGAGAGGCCCTGGAAGGCAGCACGCTTTCCGACCTTCACTTGATCGCCGCCGAGCTGGACATCGACGGCTACCGGCGGATGCGCAAGGGCGAGCTGATCGCCGCGATCCTCGGTGAGGAGTACACCGGCGAGGAGCCTGAGCCGGCCGAGCCGGAGGAGAAGGAGGAGGACGAACGCGAGGAGCGCCCGCGCCGTTCGCGGTCGCGTTCCCGGAGGTCTTCCCGTGACGGGAGCCGTTCCGAGGAGCCCGAAGAGAGCGTGGAGGGCACCGTCGAGGTCCTCGACAACGGTTCGGGGTTCGTGAGGCTCAGCCCACCCGACCCCAGCGACGGCGACGTATACATCTCCGCCGCCCAGATCCGGCGCTGCGAGCTCGTCTCCGGCGACCGCGTCACCGGCCCCGTAAGGCCTCCGAGGCGCTCGGAGCGGTATCCGTCGCTCGTGAGGGTCGAGACGATCAACGACCGCCCCGCCGACGAGGTCGCCGACGGAACCCCCTACGAGAAGCTGGCCGCCGCTTTTCCGTCCGTAGCCTTCGCCCTGGGCGCCGACCGGCCCGAGCTGGTCGAGGTCGCCGAGCGGGCGCCGGTCGGCCGTGGCTCGAGGGTCACCGTCAGCGGGCCGTTCGCCAGCGGCCGCACCGCGCTGCTGCGCAGCCTGGCCGGCGCGATCGCCGCCAATGAGGGTATGGAAGTGAGCTTCGTGCTCGCCGGCTCGCGGCCCGAGGAGCTGGCCGAGTGGCAGGAGGCGGGCATCGAGCCGGGCGCCGTTGCGCCCCTGGGCTCAAGCCAGGAGGCCCAGTCTCAGGTCGTCGACCGGGCGGTCGAGGCTGCCCGGCGTTCGGTCGCGCGCGGTGCCCATGTGGCGCTGCTGGTCGACTCGCTCGACGGCGTCGCCGCCGCATCTGCGCGCCGTGCGCTGGCCGCGGCCCGAAACGTTCCCGAGGGCGGCTCGCTGACCGTGATTGCGGCGACCCGTGAGCCGCTCGGGGGAGAGACGACGGTAATCGTGCTCGACGGCGCCGAGGGCGCAAAGGCCGGCCATCCGGTTATCGACGCGGCTCGCAGCGCCACGCTCAGGGCCCAGGCCCTGGCTTCGGCCTAGTTCTCCGAAGCGGTCGAGCGCGGGATGTAGGCGACCCGGGTCCACGAGGGCTCGGGCGCCAGCTCGACCGGCTCGTCGTCGCGGTCGGGCTGCACGTAGGTGAAGCTCTGGGCGGCCTCGTCGAAGCGGACATCCAGCTCGCCCTCCTTGACCCGCTGGTCAAGCCAGGCGGAGCGAAAGACCAGGCGGCGCATCCAGTGGACGAGGGAGCGGTCGGCGGGGCCTACGAGCTCCGGCCAGCAGTCGTTGACGTGGTCGCCCAGGCCCGAGGCCGGGTCCTGGATCTCGCCATTGACCGCGAGGTTCACGAGGTCCTCGAGCTCGCCCGGGTCAAGAACTCCCTCGACGAAGCCCAGGCGCCGGGAGGCCTGCTCGCAGCGCTCGGAGAAGTCGAGCTCGTTGAACGTGAAGCGGAGGTCCCCGTACTCGAGTACGAAGTCCTCGCCGGAGTCGTAGTTGCCGCGAATTGACGGATCCATAGTTCCCAGAAAGCAAGAGGGCCCTCGCACCGGGCGGAGGACCCGTCGGGATCGTATGTGGATTACCTCCCCGCCCCCCAGTGCTGAACGGGATATTTCAGAAAAGCCCGCTAATTGCGGGAATCCGGGGCGGCGTCTCCGCGGCTCCCCGAACGGCCGCCACGCCCGTTCGCCGGCCTGCCGCGCCCGCGTATCCCGCCCTGCGATTCCAGGCACAGGAAGCCGCCGGCGGCGATGGCCATGGCACACAGGAGGCCCAGCCAGGCGACCGGCCTGACGTCGACGATCTCCGCCGGGGAGGGGGTGCTGAGCAGGTGAACGAGCTGCTGGAGTACGCCGACCACGCCGATCATAAGCACCGTGGTTCCCGCCAGCCTGCCGCCGCCGGCCAGGACCCAACCCACGGCCGCGAGCGTTCCGGCGATCACGCCGAACATGACCAGGTCGCTCAGGAAGCCGCGGGGCTCCCAGGCGTTGGCGCTCAGGGCAAACCCCGCCTCCCTCGCGTACTTCTCGACGAGGCCCTCGCCGCCGGGGATCTTCGCCACGTCGATGACGTACCAGGTCTGCAGGGAGACGATGAAGAGGGCGAGCGCGCCGGCCGCCGCGACCGCTGATCCGAGGAGTCCCCGACTGTTCACCGCCGCATCGTACGTGCTGGCGCGAACGGGACCGGCAGGCGCGGGGGACCGGTTCGCGCCTGCACGCCCGGGAGGGGGGAAGATTCCCGGGCCGGTCCCTATGGGGAGCATGATCAACCGAGACCGCTCCACCATCCTCCTCGCCGAGGAAGACGAGGCAACCCGGACCTTCCTCGCCGACCACCTGACCGCGGACGGGTTCGACATGGTCGTCGCCGACTGCGCCCGCGACGCCTTGCGTCTGATGGGCAGCTCGTTCCCCGACCTTGCGCTGGTCGACGCCGAGCTGCCGGATGGTTCCGGGTACGACCTGGCCAGCACGGTGAGGGAATCGGACGGTGTTGCCAGCCGCGTCGACCCCAACCTGCCCCTGATCCTGATCGGGGTAAGGGCCGGTGAGCTCGACCGGGTTCGCGCCTTCGAACGGGGCGCCGACGATGTCATGGAGAAGCCGCTCAGCTATCGCGAGCTGCGCTGCCGCGTCGAGGCCGTCCTCCGCCGGTGCGAGAGGGGGCGGACCGGCGGGCGGCTCCGGGTCGCGGACATCGAGGTCGATACCGCGGCAAGGACCGCGGCCGTGGCCGGGCAGGCGCTCGACCTGAGTGCCAAGGAGTTTGCCCTGCTGAGGGTGTTGGCGGCCGATCCGACCCGGGTGTTCACCAAGGCGGAGCTGCTGAGGACCATCTGGGGTCGAAGGACGGTGGGTACCACCCGCACGCTCGACTCCCACGCCTGCCGCCTGAGGCGCAAGCTGTCCTGTGGAGGGGGCCGCTACGTCGTCAACGTCTGGGGAGTTGGCTACCGGCTCGTCGACGCCCCTGCCATGGTCGGCGAGGATGAGGCCGAGGCTCACGCTGCGGCGTGAGCCGGGGTCGAAGGGCCGCTCTCCTGGCCGGAATTTCGATCCTCCTCGGGGGCCTCGCCGCCTCTCAGGTTGCCAGTCGGGAAGCCGAGATCGAGCAGAGAATCGGGCCGCCGGTGCCGGTCGTCGTGGCTGCCCGTGACATACCGCGCGGGACCCTGATTGCCATGCGTGACCTGGCCCTCAGGCAGGTCCCTGAGAGGTACGTGCCGAGGGGCTCTTTCGCCCGGGCGGCCGAGCTCCAGGGAGCCCGGGCCGCCGTGGCCATCCCGGCGGGAGGAGACCTTCACGGGTCGATGGTCTCTTCCGGGGCGGTTACCGGAGCTGCGGGGCTGAGGCTGCTTCGCCTGGTGGTGGTTGGTTCGTCCGCGGAGATGGCTCCCGGGTCGCTGGTGGACATCCTCGTAACGCGGGAGACCGCCGCCGGATCGTCGAGGACCACGGTCGGGCTGAGGCGGGCCGAGGTGGTCGAGTCGCGGCCGGCGCCGGCCCAGGCCGAGGGTCCGGGTGCGGGATTGCCGCGTGCGCAGCTGGCGATCCGCGCCACGGTGGCCCAGGCGGTGGCGCTGGCCGAGGCCCAGAACGGCGCGCGGGAGCTGAGGGCCCTCCCGGTTGGGCCCATCGGCTGATGTCCGTGTCGGACCCGCTTGTCGACCGGCTTGCCGCCGACCTCCACGGGGTGGTGGTTGACGACATCGAGTTCTCGCCCGGTCTGGACGCCGGTGAGCGGATCGCGGCGGTCGTGGAGCGGGAGGCCGGTTTCCTCGCCCCTGCCGAGCGCCGCCTGCTGGCGGAGCGGATCGCCGGCCATGCACTGGCTGCCGGCCCGCTTGAGCGCCTGCTCCGTGACCCCACCGTGGACGAGATCCTCGTGGACGGGACCGAGCCGATCTGGGTGGAGAGGGCCGGATGCCTCGAGCGGACCTCGAGTGCGTTCGCGACCGACGGCGAGCTCAGGGAGGCGATAGAGCGGCTCCTCACGCCTGCCGGCAGGCGCGTGGACGAAGCCCAGCCTCTCTGCGACGCGCGTCTGCCCGACGGGTCGCGAATCAACGTCGTGCTCCCCCCGCTGGCCGTCGACGGGCCGGCACTTACGATCCGCCGCTTCCGGCCCTCGCCCTTTGCCGCCTCCGACCTGGTTGCCATGGGAACCTGGGATGCCAGGCTTCTCGAGCTCTTCGAAGAGGCGGTTTACGGTCGCCGCAATGTCGTCATCTGCGGGGGAACCGGTTCAGGCAAGACGACGACGCTGGCAGCCCTGGCCGGGCTGCTTCCTGCCGGCGAGCGGATAGTCACGGTCGAGGACACGGCGGAGCTTCGGCTTCCCGGCGATCACGTGGTCCGGCTGGAGAGCCGGCCACCGGCTGCAGGAGGCCACGGGGCGGTGACGATCAGGGACCTCGTGCGCAACGCCCTGCGAATGCGGCCGGACAGGATCATCGTCGGCGAGGTCCGCGGCGCCGAGGCGCTCGACCTGGTCTCAGCCCTGTGCACCGGCCACGACGGCTCCCTCTCCACGGTTCACGCCGGCTCGCCGGCGGAGGCGCTGGAACGCCTGGTCACCCTGGCGCTGATGGCCGACGTGGGACTTCCCCATGCCGCCGTCGTCAGCCAGGTTGCCGCAGCGGTCGACCTCGTTGCCTTCCAGTCCCGCGACGCATCCGGGAGGCGGGTGGTCCTCGGCGTCCAGGAGTTGACCGGCGATGGCCTCGGGCTGAGGGACATCTACCGCAGGCGAGCGGACCCTTGAACGGGCTGCTCGCCGGCGCCGGCGCGGGCCTTGGCCTGCTCGCCGCCCTCGACCTGCTCGCGGCGATTGCCCGCCCGGCCGCGTTTGCCGTCGTCGGTGCGGCGCTGGGGCCGGCCTCGTCGGCCGGCCGGCGAGGGAGGGAGGCGACGCGGTCCCAGCGCGCCGGCCTCAACGCCCTCGCCGGGCTGTCGAGCCTTGCGGCGTTTTCGCTGGTCGGGGGGCCGATGCTGGGCACGCTCGCCGCCGCTCTCGCGCTCGCCTCCTCCTCGCTGGTTTTCCGGCTTCGCAGGTCGAGGTGGCGCAGGGCTATGGCCCAGGGTGCTGCGGCGGCGGCCCGCTCGATCGGCGACGCCGCCGCCGTTGGCCTTCCCGGGGTAGCCGCGCTGGAGCGGGCAGCGGCAGACGGCGCGGTTTCGGCCCAGGTCTCGACCGAGCTGGGCGACCTGGCGATTCGCTGCCGGCTCGGGCTGGACCTCGGGACCGGCCTGGTCGAACTTCGGAGCCGTGCAGCCGGACCCGAGTGGGACGCGCTGGTGACGGCAATGCTCGTGCAGCGCCAGGTCGGGGGAGACCTGGCACGGATCATGAGGAGCCTTGCGGCCGGGCTGGAATCCTCCGCCCGTTCGCTCGATGAGGCGCGCTCGCTTAGCTCGCAGGCGCGACTGACGGCACGAATCGTCGTCGGGCTGCCGCTGGCCGGGCTGGTCATCTGTGAGGTCGCCTCGCCCGGGACGCTCTCCCGCATGGCCTCCAGCCCGCTCTCCCGGACCCTGGCGCTCGCGGCGCTCGGCCTTCAGCTAGCGGCTGTCTTCGCCGTGCGCCGCGTAGCCCGGCTCGGGTCGGCTGGGCCTTGACCGTGCTGGTGGCGGCAGCGGCAGCGGCGACGGCGGGAGCTGCAGCGGTCGAGTTCCTGCTGATGGTGCCCCGGGGAGGGCGGACCGCCGGCTCGGGACGGTTCGCGAGGATGGCCGGCCGGCTGTCGCTGGCCCGTCCGGCAGGCCTTCCCGCGCCTGATGACCTGAGGACGCGTATCGATTCGGCCAGGCTTGGTCCCGGCGTCGACGTGCGCCAGGTGATGGGCGTGAAGGTCCTGCTGGCCACCGGGGCAGGAGCAGCCGCGTTTGCGCTGGCCTCTCTCTCGCTCGCCGGCCCAGCCGTCCTGCTGCTCCTGGCGCTACCGGTCGCGGGATTCCTCCTGCCTGATGCCTGGCTCGCATGGCGTGCGCGCCGGGTTCGGGCCGGTGTGCTCTCGGAGGTACCCGACGTTGCCGACCGCCTTCACCTCGTCGTGAGCGGGGGGCTGGGGCCGGTGCGGGCCATTGCGGTCGCCTGCGGTTCGGGGGCCGGCCCGCTATCCGGCGAGCTCGCCGCTGCCGCCGATGCCGCCCAGGCCGGGGTTCCGCTGGCCAGGGCCCTCGAGCGGCTCGTCGGTCGTTGTCCGGTTCCGGAGGTCCGCTCCCTGGCGGCGGCGCTGGTGCGCAGCCAGGAACAGGGCACGGACATCGCCGCTTTCCTCGAGGACCTGTCCCGCGATGCACGCCGGCGCCAGGCGGTCCGGCTTCGCGACCGTGCCCAGAAGGCAGGCCCGAAGATCCAGCTCGCGGTTGCCCTCCTGCTCGTGCCGGCGGCCATGGCGCTGATCGCTGCGGCGCTCGCGTCGGGCCTCTTTTCCGCCTGACATCACTCCCCCGCAGCCGGCAGCAGGCCCTGTAATTACGGGGGAAATCGGGGGTCGTTGAGGGTCTAGGTGGGAAAAAGTGTGCAAATAGGTTGCGTTGTGGGAGGAAGTGGGGTACCGTCCTTGACGCGGACCGGGGTGGAGGAGTTCCTCCCACTCCTCCACCACGGCCCGCACTTTCTTTCCTCGCCCCGCGACCGGCGAGAGACCAATGGCCTTCCGCGGCACTTTCGACCACAACCTCGACGCCAAGAACCGGCTAACCGTCCCGGCGAAGTTCCGGGCGGCCCTCTCCGGCGGCGTAGTCGTGGCCAAGGGAGTGGAGGACTGCGTGGCCGTATGGATCCCCGGCGACTACGACGCCTTCGTCGCCTCCGCGCTTGAGGGCCTCAACCCGCTCTCTCCCGAGGCGCGCAACCTGCAGCGCTACTTCTCGGCCAATGCGCTGGAGACCGAGCTCGACGCCGCCGGCCGGGTCATGGTCCCGCCCTTCCTGGTGGAGCACGCGGGAATCGACAAGCAGGTCGTGGTCACCGGTGCCGGCCCGAGCCTCGAGGTGTGGGACCGCGACCGCTGGGCCAAGGTTAATGACCAGCTTGCTGCCCAGGTAATCGACATCACCGCCCAGCTGGGGCAGGCCGGCTGATGCTGCTCATGAGGACCGGGCACATACCCGTCCTGGCCGGCGAACTTGTCTCGCTCCTGGATCCGCGCCCCGGCGACGTGGCGATCGACGCCACCTTCGGCGCCGGCGGCCACGCGAGCCTGGTCGCCGAGCGGATCGGGCCCGAGGGAATGCTCGTGGCAATCGACCGCGACCCGGAAGCGCAGGAGCGCTTCGAGGAGCTGGCGCCCGAGATGCCCTGCCGAACCCGATTCATCTCCGGCTCCTTTGCCGAAGGCCTTCGCCTCCTGCGCGACGAGGGCCTCCAGGCCGACGTCGCCTGGTTCGACTTCGGGGTCTCCTCGATGCAGATCGACACCCCCGAGCGCGGCTTCTCCTACTCGGCCGAGGCCCCGCTGGACATGCGGATGGACCCGCGGCAGGGCCAGTCGGCCTCGGAGGTCATCGCCGAGTGGGACGAACGGCGCCTGGCCCGGACCTTTCGCGAGTACGGGGAGGAGCGATACTCCACCCAGATCGCCCGCGCAATCGTTCGCGAGCGCGAGCGCCAGCCGATCGAGACCACGACCGAGCTGGTGGACGTCATCTGCGCCGCGGTTCCCGCGCCGGCGCGGTTCGGGGGCGGGCACCCGGCCAAGCGGGTCTTCCAGGCCCTCAGGATCGCCGTCAACGACGAGCTCTCAGAGATCGACGAGGCCCTTCCGCTCGCGTGGGAGCGCCTGCGCGAAAACGGCCGCTTTGCAGGGATTTCCTTCCACTCTCTGGAAGATCGTCGTGTGAAGCGCTTTCTCGCCGGCCTGGCACGCGAGTGCGTATGCCCGCCCGGGCTTCCGGTCTGCCGCTGCGGCCACGTCGCCGAAGCCCGCCTGCTCACCCGCGGTGCAGTGAAGCCGACTGCCGCCGAGATCGACGAGAACCCCCGCGCCGGCTCGGCCCGCCTGCGGGCCGCCCAGCGGATCGAAGGGGTTGTGGCCCGATGACACCTCCCCCTCCCGCCGCCACGGCGACGGCCCCAGGCACGCTCGCCCCGCCGCGGGCGCCTTCCCGGCCCGCTCCGGGTCCCGTCCGCGGCCCGGTAGTCCGCAGGCCCGCGCGCCCGAAGCGAAGCGAAGGCAAGGCGAGGCTGCGCCCGCGCGAAGCCGTCGCCGGGGTCGGGGCTGCCGGCGCCGGATTGCTGGCCAGGGCCTTTTCGGGGCGCCGTCTGATCCTGATTCTCGGTGCGGCCCTGATCGGCCTGGTCTTCCTGCAGGTCAATCTCCTGAGAATCAACACCACGATGAGCGCCGACGTCGAGAAGGCGCAGATGCTCCAGCGCGACAATGCCTCCAAGCGCGCTCTCATCGCCCAGATGGGGGCCGGGCGCAGGGTGGAGGGGGCCGCCGGCGGGCTCGGAATGGTCATGCCGGCCGCCACCGAGGTCTGCTACCTGAAGATCGGCCGAAGCGAGAACTGTCCCGATGGCCTCGGCGCTGCGCAGGCAGAGGGCACCGACGAGGCCGGGGCCCTGGAGGGAACGCCGGCGGCCGCGTCGCCGGCTACTGGCGAGAGCGCCCCCGGAAGCACCACCGCGCCCGCCGCCGGCGAGACCGGAAGCGGCCAGGCGCCCGCGCCACAGGCCGCACCGGCACCCCAGCAGCCGGCCCCGCAAGCGCCGGCTCCCAGTTCTGGCGGTATCTCCGCCGGCACGGGAGGCGGGGGCTGAGCCGTGCCGCTCGTCCAGCGCCGCATCGGAATCCTCTTTGCCGTATTTCTTGGTCTCCTCGCCCTTGCCGGGCTCCGTGGCCTCTACCTGGGCGCGATCAAGGGCGGTGGTTTGGCCAGCGCTGCGTCCTCGCAGCAGACGACGGTCACCAAGGTCCCGGCTCAGCGCGGCTCGATCATCGACCGCAAGGGCATCCCGCTGGCCACCAGCGAGCCGGCCGATGACGTCTCCGCCACCCCGTACCTGATCAAGGACCCGGTGGCTGCGGCGAACCGCCTGGCGCCCCTGATCGGCCTCCCGGCAGATGAGCTCGTCGCAAAGCTCGCCCGCCGCGACACCGGCTTCGTCTACCTGCGCCGCGGCGTGCCGGCCTCAACGGCCGACCGGATCCGTGCCCTGAAGATCGAGGGGATCGACTTCGCGCCCGGCACCCTGCGCCGCTACCCGCGGGGGAGCCTTGCCGCCCAGGTGGTGGGCGCCACCGGGCTCGACGGGAAGGGCCTGTTCGGCCTGGAGTACTCCTACGACCGCCTCCTTCGCGGCCGCGACGGCGAGCAGCGCAAGGTCATGGACGCGGCGCGCAAGCCGATCGAGGTCGACGACCTGGCCCGGGCCCGCTCGGGACGGCCGGTAAGGCTGACGCTCGACGCCGAGATACAGCAGAAGACCGAGGAGGTCCTGGGCAAGCTCACCGGCGAGTACGCGCCCAAAGGGGCGACGGCGATAGTGATGGACCCGGAGACCCGTGAGGTCCTGGCGATGGCCAACACCCCGCAGGTCGACCTCAACCGTCCCGGCGACGCTCCCGACGGGGCCACTCAGAACCGCGCGGTGGGGATGACCTACGAGCCCGGCTCGACCTTCAAGCCGTTTACTGTCGCGGCGGCCCTTGAGGACCGGCTGGTCACGCCCGACACCCAGTTCAACCTTCCGCCCACGCTGCAGGTCGCCGACCGGGTCATCGGCGAGTCATCGCCCCGCGGCTGGGAGACGATGAGCACCGCCGGCATCATGGCCAAGTCGAGCAACGTCGGGACGATCATGATCGGCCAGAAGCTCGGTGCAAAGAAGTTCGACAACTGGATGCGCCGCTTCGGCTTCGGGCGCCAGACCGGGGTCGGCCTGCCCGGCGAGGAGCAGGGGCTCGTCCTCAAGCTGAAGGACTACTCGGGCTCGACCATGGGCAACCTGCCTATGGGGCAGGGCCAGCTTGTAACGCCCATCCAGATGATGGCCGGCTTCTCCGCGCTGGCCAGCGACGGCTACCTGCGCAAGCCGCGGATCGTCCTCGATGGCGCCAAGACCGCCCGCCCGGACCAGGGCACCCGGCTCATCAGCGAAGAGAACGCCGCCCGAATCAGGTCGATGCTCACCGGCGTCTTTGCCGAGGGCGGAACGGCGAGCGAGGTCTCGGTTCCCGGCTACGAGCTTGCCGGCAAGACCGGCACGGCCAACAAGATCGACCCGGCCACCGGCGAGTACTCGAAGGAGAAGTACGTCGCCTCGTTCGTGGGCATGGCCCCGGCCAAGGATCCCAAGCTGCTGATCGGCGTCTTCGTCGATGAGCCAAAGGGCGACTTCTACGGTGGCTCGGTCGCCGCCCCGGCCTTCGGCGAGATCGCCAAGTTCGCGCTGCCTTACATGCGCGTCTCCCCGAACTGAGCGAGCCGGGGCCGCGGGTACGCTGCGGCAGTGCGGCTCCCTGAGTGCTTCCCCGGGGTGACGGAGCCCCTGCCCGACGTCGAGATCGCCTCGGTGGCCTGTGACGACCGCCAGGCCGGGCCGGGCACGCTGTTCTGTTGTGTCCCGGGCTTCACGCGGGACGGCCACGACTTTGCGCCGGCCGCGGTCGAGCGCGGCGCTTCCGCCCTGCTGGTCGAACGTCCCCTGGGCCTCGGGGTTCCCGAGGTCGTCGTCGACGATGTCCGGGCAGCGATGGCGCCAGCGGCAGCGCTGGCCAACGGAAGCCCCACCGCCTCCCTGGAGATGGTCGGGATCACCGGCACCAACGGGAAGACCACCACCGCCTACCTGACGCGCTCGCTTCTGGAGGCTTCCGGCCGGCAGGCCGGGCTGGTCGGCACTGTCGAGACGATCACCGGGGGGCAGCGCATCCCGGCGGTGCGCACCACTCCTGAGTCGGTAGAGCTCCAGGCCACCTTCCGGGAGATGCTCGAGGCCGGCGACTCGGCCTGCGTGATGGAGGTCTCCTCGCACGCCCTCACGCTCCACCGCGCCGACGCGATCGACTGGAACGTCGTCGTCTTCACCAACCTGAGCCGCGAGCATCTCGACTTCCACGGCGACATGGACAGCTACTTCGCGGCCAAGCGGCTTCTCTTCGAGCGGGGGGCGCCGCACTCGGTAATCAACGTCGACGACGAATGGGGCCGGCGCCTGGCCGCCGACCTCCCCGGGGCGGTCACGGTGGGAATCGAGAGCGATGACGCGCAGCTGCGGGCCACCGGCCTGGAGTTCGGACCGTCATCGACCCGGTTCGAGGCCGGGGGAATGGAGCTCGAGGTGCCCCTGCCCGGTGCGTTCAACGTGCTCAACGCGCTCTGCGCGGTGGCCTGCGCCCGGGCGCTGGGAGTCGACGACGCGACGATCGCCAATGCCCTTCCCGTCGCGGAAAGGGCGCCGGGCCGCTTCGAGCCGGTGGAGGCCGGCCAGCCCTTCGCGGTGATCGTCGATTACGCGCACTCCCCGGACTCTCTGCGGGGAGCGCTTGAGGCCGCCCGGGCGCTCTGCGACGGCCGCGTGATCATCGTCTTCGGCGCCGGGGGTGACCGTGACGCCGGCAAGCGCCCGGAGATGGGCCGGGCGGCGGCCGATGGCGCCGACCTGGTCGTGGTCACCTCCGACAACCCGCGCTCGGAGGAGCCGGAGGCGATCATCGCCGACGTCGTCTCCGGGATCCCGGAAGAGACCGCCCTGCAGGTGGTTGAGGATCGTCGGGATGCGATCGCCTGGGCCGTCGGTGAGGCGCACCGCGGCGACCTCGTGTTGATTGCGGGCAAGGGCCACGAACAGGGGCAGGAGGGCGCGGGAGGCGAGAAGGAGCCCTTCGACGACCGCCTGGTGGCCATGGAGGTAATCGGGGAGGTCGTCGGATGACCGGGTGGACGGCAGCGGAGCTCGCCGAGGCAGCCGGTGGGCGACTTCTCGCCGGTGACCCGGACGCCCCCCGTCCGGAGGGAGTGACCATCGACTCCCGCGAGGCCGGTCCCGGCGTGCTGTTCGTCGGGCTTCCCGGGGAGAACGTCGACGGCGGCTCCTTTGCCGGCCAGGCGCTTGAGGCCGGCGCCTGGGGTGTCCTGGTCGGAGAGGAGCACGCCGCACGCCTCGCCGGGGCCGACGCGGTGGTGATCGCCTGTGCCGACCCGCTCGCCGCGCTGGGAAGTGCCGCAGCTGCCTGGCGTCGCCGTCTGGGCTGCGCGGTAATCGCCATCACCGGTTCGACCGGCAAGACCTCGACCAAGGACATCACCGCAGCCTTCCTTCGCCCCTCCCGGCGCACGGTGGCCACCACGGGCAACTACAACACCGAGATTGGGCTGCCCCTGACGATCCTCGGGGCTCCCGCCGGCACCGAGGTCCTGGTCCTGGAGGCCGCGATGCGGGGGCCGGGCCAGATAGCCGAGCTGGTGGCGATCGCCGACCCGGACGCGGGGATCATCGTCAACGTCGGGCCGGTCCACCTCGAGCTTCTGGGGACCGTCGAGAACATCGCCGCCGCCAAGGCCGAGTTGATCGCCGGGATGCGCCCGGGAACGGTCGCCGTGCTGCCGGCCGGCGAGCCGCTGCTCGAGCCGCACGTGCGGGAGGACCAGGAGGTCGTCACCTTCGGCCCCGGCGGTGACCTCGAGCTCCTGCCGAACGGGATCGAGATCGAGCTGCCCTCCCGCCACATGGAGGCCAACGCGCTGGCAGCGCTCGCCGCTGTGCGCGCGATCGGCGTCGAGCCGGCGGGCCGGATAGAGCTCGAGCTCTCCGGCCTGAGGGGCGAGCGCATCACCCTGGAGGGCGGGGTCGTTGTCATCAACGACTGCTACAACGCGAACCCGATGTCGATGCGCGCCGCTCTCGCCGACCTCGCCGAGTCGGCGCCCGGCCGCCGCGTGGCCGTCCTGGGCGACATGCTCGAGCTGGGGCCCGACGAGCGCCGCTTCCACGCAGAGCTCGGCACCCAGGCCCGCGACGCCGGGGTCGACGTGCTCGTCACCGTGGGCGACCTTGCCGTCCACGCCGGGCCGGCGTGGGGCGGGGAGAACTTCGTGGCCGTCGGGAGCGCCGCACAGGCCGCGGAGCGGCTGGCCGAGCTCGTGGAGCCGGGCGACACGGTCCTGGTAAAGGGCTCCAGGGGCGTGGGTCTCGAGGTCGTGGCCGAGAGGCTCGTTGACGAGCGGAGCGAGGGGCAGTGAGCGGCGAGGTTCTCATCGGGGGTACGGCGGCGCTGCTGCTCTGCCTCTTTCTGGCCCCCCGCTTCATCGAGTTCCTGGGCACGCGCGAGTTCGGGCAGCGGATCCGCGAGGAAGGCCCCAGCGGCCACCACAGCAAGGCCGGCACGCCGACGATGGGCGGGATCATCATCTTCCTGTCCATCTCGATCCCGTTCCTGGTCCTGACCGACTGGGACTGGCGGGCCGTGGGGGTATTCGGGGTCGCCGTCGTGTGTGCGCTGCTGGGCTTCGCCGACGACTACGTGAAGATCGTCAAGCGCCGCTCGCTGGGCCTTCGGGGCCGCACGAAGATGCTCGTCCTGGTCCTCGTGTCGGTGGCCCTGTGGTGGGTCGCGACCCAGAAGGCCGGGGTGTCGACGACGGTCAGGCTGCGGGTGGTCGACGCGAGCATCGACCTGGGCTTCCTCTTCCCGGTCTTCGTCTTCCTCGTCGTCGCCGGCTCCACCAACGCTGTCAACCTGACCGACGGCCTCGACGGCCTCGCGGCCGGCTGCGTGGCGATCGTGATGCTCGCCTACGTGGGGATCACCTTCATCACTACGGGGGAGCGCGACCTGGCGCTGCTCAGCGCCTGCATCGTCGGCGCCTGCACCGGCTTCCTCTGGTTCAACTCCTTCCCCGCGACGATCTTCATGGGGGATACCGGCTCACTCATGCTGGGCGGGGCGATAGGCGCAATGGCGGTGATGACCAACACGACGATCCTCCTCGTGCTGATCGGCGGGATCTTCGTCGTCGAGGCGCTGAGCGTGATCGCCCAGGTCGCGGCCTTCCAGAGCCTGCGCAAGCGGATCTTCCTGATGGCCCCTATACACCACCACTTCGAGATGCGGGGGTGGTCGGAGACCAAGATCATCCTTCGCTTCTGGATCGTCGCCCTGGTCTTTGCCGCGATCGGCTTCACGCTCTACCAGGCCAACATCAGCTGAGCGGCCCCGCCGCGACGTATCGTCTGGGCGTGGCCGACCGACCTCGACCCCCGCTGCCCCCCGGCCCCTGGCTGGTGGTCGGGCTGGGGAGATCCGGCGTGGCCGCCGCCGCCGCGCTCTGGCGGGCCGGCGAGCCGGTCATCTGCGTGGACAGCGGCGAGCCGGCGGGCCTCGAGGTACTGAGGGACGAGGGGATCGAGGTCGAGGCCGGCAGCGACGGGCTCCTGGAGCTCGAGAGGGCGCGCGCCGTGGTCAAGAGCCCCGGTGTGCCGGCCCAGGCGCCGGTGATCGTCGCCGCGCGCGAGCGCGGGATCCCGGTCATCGGCGAGCTCGAGCTCGGCTGGCGGCTGTTGCCCAACGCCTTCGTGGCGGTGACCGGCACCAACGGGAAGACGACGACGGTCGAGCTGCTTGGCGAGATCTGGAGGGCCGCCGGCCTGCCGGTCGCGGTGGCCGGCAACGTCGGCACCGCCGTGAGCTCCCTGCCCGGCCGCCTCGATCCGGAGGCGACGGTGATATGCGAGGCGAGCTCATTCCAGCTGGAGGACTCGATCGCCTTCGACCCGGAGGTGGCCGTATTCCTCAACTTCAGCCCGGACCACCTCGACCGCCACGGAAGCATCGACGAGTACCTCGAAGCGAAGCTTCGGCTCTTTGCCCACCAGGACGCCGGTGACTTCGCGGTAGGCCCGCCCGAGCTGCTCGCCCGGGCCGGTGGCGACGCCGCGAGGGTGACCGTCGCCCGGCCGCCAGAGTCGCCGGGCGATGTCCGGGTGGCCGGCGGCTGGATCACCTGGAACGGCGATCCGGTGGTGGAGGCCTCAGCCGTGCGCCTGCGGGGGCGCCACAACCTCGACAACGCCCTCTGTGCCGCCGGGGCGGCCCTGGCCTCGGGCATTCCGGCCGAGGCCGTGGCCCGGGCGCTCACGGATTTCGCCGGCGTCGAGCACCGGATCGAGGAGGTAGGCAGCGCGGCCGGGGCGACCTGGGTCAACGACTCCAAGGCGACCAACGCCGGTTCGACCGCAGTTGCCCTTGAAGCCTTCGACGAGCCGGTCCTGCTGATCGCCGGCGGGCAGGCCAAGGGCCAGGACTTCGGCCACCTGGCAGAGGCTGCCCGGGGAAGGGTGAGGCAGGCCTTCCTGGTCGGCCAGGACGCCGGCCTCCTGGCCGAAGCGCTCGAGCCGGGTACGCCGTGCCTGCGCTTCGACGACCTCGACGGCGCGGTCGGGGCGGCGGCGGCCGCCGCCTCGGAGGGCGATGTCGTGCTCCTCTCGCCGGCCTGCGCGAGCTTCGACCTCTACCCCGGCGGCTACGAGGAGAGGGGCGCCCACTTCAGGGCGCTGGTGGCCGGAATTCCGGGCTTTTCCGCCGCCTGAAATCCGCAGAAGGAGAATCGCCGACTGCCGCGAAGGGAGGTCTCAATGGCCCGCGCCGGCGCAATCGCAGACGACGCCGCGGGCTCTCGACCCCTGGCGCGCCGCAGGGAGCGGGCTGGGCGCCGGAAGATCGAGGAGGACGTGCTCCTCACCGCGGTCCTCTGCCTGCTGGCCCTCGGTGCGGTCATGGTCTACAGCGCCTCGTCGGCCGCCTCGGTGGTCGAGGGCGGGGGCACCGGAAGCTCGCTCCTGGTTCGTTACGTCGTCTTCGGCTCGCTCGGCTTCGCGGCGCTGCTGGTCATCTCTCGGATGTCGCTCCAGCGGATCATGGAGCTCACCGGCCCGATCCTCGCCGCCTCCTTCATCCTCCTGCTGGCGGTCAAGGTCCCGGGCCTCGGCGTCTCGGTGAATGGCGCCCAGCGCTGGCTGGGCGCCGGCTTCCTCCAGTTCCAGCCCAGCGAGATCGCCAAGGTCGCCATCGTCCTCTACTGCGCGCGCTTCCTGGCCGAGAAGCCCAAAGGCTTCCGGACGATGGGCGAGCTGCTGCCGCTCGGGATAGTCGTAGGGGCAACCGCTCTGCTTGTGGTGACCCAGCCCGATCTCGGCACGACGCTGGTCCTCTGCGCGACCGTCGGTGCGATGCTGGTCATCGCCGCTGTCCCGATGCGCTGGCTGGTCGGCCTCACCGCGATCGGTTCGGTGCTGGTCCTGCTCTTCTCCCTCTCGGCCCAATACCGGCGCGATCGGCTGATGTCGTTCATGAACCCCTGGGACCATGCCGGCGACGCCGGCTTCCAGGCCGTCCAGGGCCAGATCGCGATCGGATCCGGCGGGCTCTTCGGCCGCGGGCTCGGCGAGTCGGTCCAGAAGATCTTCTACCTGCCGGAGGCCCACACCGACTTCATCCTGGCCATCATCGGAGAGGAGCTAGGGGTGGTTGGCCTCTTCGGCCTGCTCGTCCTCTTCGCGCTCGTCGCATGGGCGGGGCTGCG
>JAUMBN010000231.1:0-11248 GCA_032119675.1 Solirubrobacteraceae bacterium
CCCTGGCGCCTGTTTTCGGGGCGCCCCACGTAATCCCGCAGGCATCTTCGCTAACATTCCGCAAACGTTGTGACCAAAGCCGAGTTCCCGATGTCATCGACACCGGGGAGCGGGGGAACCACTTGGCCCTAGTGGCCGGGGGCGAATCGTCGCCAGAGAGTGACGTAGCGCGGCCCTTTTTCGCGCGAGCCCGACAGCTAACCCCGCAGGCGCTCCAAAAGAGGGGGTCCCCCCGATGTTCGCCGTACGAACCAAAACGCTGTTGACCATTACCGCCGCGGCCGTGGCGGTCTCCGTGCCGGCCGCCCAGGCCGGTGCCGAAACCCAGGCCCCGGTTCCGAAGATCTCTGCCAAGCAGCTAAAGAAGGGGAGCAAGGGCGCCGACGTCAGCACCCTCCAGGAGCTCCTCGGGCGCGTTGGCCTTCCGGTGGCCGTAAGCGGCGAGTACGCCGACAAGACCGTCGCAGCGGTCAAGCGCTTCCAGTTCGCCACCCGGTTGCCGGTAACCGGCACCGCCGACCGCACCACGATCTCCTCGATCCGCTCGGCCGCGCGCGGCCCCCGGAACGTCGAGGCCAGCGGCGGCCTGGACTACGGCAGCAAGGGCAAGCGCGCCACAAGGCTCGGCCAGCGCATTCCGCTGGTGCCCGGGATGAGCGGCCGTGATATCCGCGAGCTCCAGGCGTATCTGCGTCGGGCCCGCGTCGACGGAGCGCCGAAGCCCGACGGTGCCTACGGCGACCCGACCCGTATTGCGGTCAAGCGCTTCGAGGCCAAGCAGAAGCGTCCGGTCGACGGAAGCGTCGACGCGGGCGACCTCTACGAGCTGCGCACGCTCGTCGGCGACAGCGCCACCGAAGGCCAGGACGGCGACCCGCAGGGCACGGACTCCCCGGCCCCTGTGGCGCCCGGTGACCGCGCCCGCCTGGGCTCAAACGGCCTGGCCATCGCGCCGGAGAACGCCCCCGAGGCGGTCAAGCGCGTCATCGCCGCCGGCAACCGGATCGCCAAGACTCCCTACAAGTGGGGCGGCGGCCACGGCCGCTGGATCGACAGCGGCTACGACTGCTCGGGCTCGGTGAGCTACGCGCTGCGAGGCGGCGGCCTGATCAAGGCCTCGGCACCGTCCTACGGCTTCTACGGCTACGGAGCCGCCGGTGCGGGCAAGTGGATCACGATCTACACCAATGCCGGCCACATGTACATGACCGTCGCCGGCCTGCGCTTCGACACGAGCGGCGCGAAGGCCAACGGCACGCGCTGGCAGAAGTCGATGCGCCCGACGAGCGGCTTCAAGGTCCGCCACCCGGTCGGCTACTGACCGCGGGCTAGCCGCTGTCTTCCGGCGGCCGGCGCCCTCGCTTTCGCTCCGACCGCCTGCGCTTCTCGGCGAGCCTTCGCTCGCGGGAGGCCCGGGTCGGGCGGGTCGGCCTGCGCCTGGGTGCCACCTTCAGCGCGTCGGCGAGCTTTTCGCGCATCCGTTCCATCGCCTTCTCCCGGTTGCGCGACTGGCTGCGCGAGTCCTGCGAGACGGTCACCACCACCGGTCCGCAGCGCTCCCTGATCAGCCGGCGCTGGCCGGCGTTCAGGGAGTGGCTCGCGCCGACGTCGAAGACTGCCTCCACCCGGGTGTCGCTGGTGTTGGCGTGCTGGCCTCCCGGGCCGGAGGAGCGGGTGGTGCGCAGCTGCACTTCGCTCACCGGAATCGAGACTCCCCGGCCGAGGTTGAGGTGGTCAGCGCTCATCGTTTTCAGGGGTAAACACGGCGTTTACGAAAAATCTCCCGCCTGCGGCCACGGGTGGTAATTTCGCGCCTCCGTAAAGCAGCACCATCAGGGAGGACTCAAGAGGAATGCCCACCGGGACAGTCAAGTGGTTCAGCGACGAGAAGGGTTTCGGTTTCATAACGCCCGACGAGGGCAGCCGCGACCTGTTCGTTCACCATACGGCGATCAACGGCGACGGCTACCGAAGCCTCGCCGAAGGCGCCCGCGTTTCCTACGAGGAGGAGCCCAGCGACAAGGGACCCAAGGCGGTGGACGTCACCAAACTTTGACCCGCACGCCAAGGACCGCTTCGAGGGGCCCCCGCCGGGGCCCCTCGTCTTTTCGGGGCCGGCGGCGGCCGTCCCGTATTCTGTGGCTATGACCACAGCCGCAGGTGCCTCGTCCTACGAGATCCCGCAGGAGTTCGCCGACTTCCGCGACACGATCCGCCAGATCGCCCAGGAGAAGATCGCTCCCCGGGCCCACGACATCGACGCCAACGCCGAGTACCCATGGGATATCCGCGAGCTGCTGGCCGGGAACGACATTCTCGGCCTTCCCTTCGAGTCGGAGCACGGGGGCACCGGCACCGGGACGCTGATGCTCAGCATCGCCACCGAGGAGATAGCCAAGGTCTGCGCCTCCTCGTCGCTGATCCTGATGGTGCAGGACCTGGGCACGCTGCCCATCCAGCTCTTCGGCAGCGACGAGCAGAAGGAGCGCTTCCTGCCTAAGTGCGCCACCGGCGAGTGGTCGCCGGCCTTCGCCCTCTCCGAGCCCGAGGCCGGTTCCGACCCGGCCTCGATGCGCACCACCGCCGTCAAGGACGGGGACGAGTGGGTCCTCAACGGGACCAAGAACTGGATCACCAACGTCGGGGTCGCCGACTTCTACGTGGTCATGGCCAGTACCGACCGCGAGAACCGCCGGATCGGCGCCTTCATCGTCGAGAAGGATCGCGAGGGCTTCTCGGTAGGCAAGCTGGAGAAGAAGATGGGCATCAAGGGCTCGCCGACCGGATCCCCGGTCTTCGAGGATGTCCGCATCCCGGCCGAAAACGTGATCGGCGACCCGGAGAAGGGCCTGGGCCTCGCTCTCGGCGTCCTGCAGCGCACCCGCCTCGGAGCGGCGGCCCAGGCCGTCGGCATCGCCCAGGGCGCAACCGACTACGCCAACGCCTACGCCAAGGAGCGGATCACCTTCGGCAAGCCGATCCACCAGCACCAGGGGATCGCCTTCAAGCTCGCCGACATGGAGGCCCGCACCGCCGCCGCCCGCGAGCTGACCTACCGCGCTTCGGCCGCGGTTGACCGCGAGGAGCCCGAGCTGGCCAAGCTCACCTCGATGGCCAAGCTGATCGCCTCGGACGTGGCGATGTGGGTGACCACCCAGGCCGTTCAGGTGCTCGGGGGTTACGGATACGTCAGCGAGTACCCGGTCGAACGGATGATGCGCGACGCCAAGATCACCCAGATCTACGAAGGTACGAACGAGATCCAGCGCATCGTAATCTCGCGGGCGATGGCCTAGGAGTCGCGATGCCCCCGGTCCGCCGAATCGCCGTCTCTGCGGCGATCGCCCTGGCCGCGGGGCTCTCGGCGGCCACCCTGCTCGGCGGCTTCAGCGCGAGCTCGGCGGTGCGCACCGTCCAGTGGCTGGCCATCGTCGGGCTGGCGACCGTCGTCGTCTTTGGCGGCGCGATCATGATTGCCCTGCGGCTTGCAGACTGGAACTCCCCCGACTCCGAGGAGGAGTTCGAGCAGCTGGTGGTCGAGAGCGAGCGGCTGGCGGCCGAAGGCGTGGCCGCCGAGCCCGAGGAGATGGATTTCCTCGAGCTCGACCCTTGGTCGGACGAGGACTTCGAGGAGCTCGTCCGCGACGCGCTCGATGACCTTCCCGACCTGCTGCGCGAGGCGCTGAACCGCAACGTCGCCGTCGTGATCTCGGACGGCGGGCGCCGCCACCGCGCCTACGGCCTCTACCAGGGTGATGGCGCCCACCGCGACGACTACAGCGACCGGATCATCATCTTCCGCGACACCCTGCGACGCGACTTCGGTCACGACCCCGAGCTGCTGCGCGAGCAGGTAACGATCACCGTCCGCCACGAACTCGCGCACCACATCGGGTTCGACGAGCTGGGCGTCCGTGGGCTCGGCCTCTAGGCGCCCGAGCCTGTTTTCACAGCGTTCCCGGGCTAGCGGGGCGACATCCGGATCGCGCCGTCGAGCCGGATCGTCTCTCCGTTGAGCATCGGGTTCTCGACAATCGACTCAACGAGCTGGCCGTACTCGTCGGGCCTCCCGAGGCGGCTGGGGAACGGCACTTGTGCGCCGAGCGCGTCGCGCTGCTCCTGCGGAAGGGCGCCGAGCAGGGGAGTGTCGAAGAGGCCGGGGGCGATCGTGTTGACGCGGATTCCCTTGTCGGCGAGGTCGCGGGCGGCAGGAATGGTCATGCCTACGACCCCGCCCTTGGAGGCCGAGTAGGCGATCTGGCCGACCTGGCCCTCGAAAGCGGCCACCGAGGCGGTGTTGATCACCACGCCGCGCTCGCCCTCGCCGTCGGGCTCGTTGTCGGAGAGCATCCTGAACGCGGAGAGGCGCATCACGTTGAAGGTGCCGACCAGGTTGATGTCGATGATCACCTTGAAGGCGTCGAGCGGGTGGGGGCCCTTGCTCGAAGCGACCTTGATCGGGATCCCGGTGCCGGCGCAGGAGACGGCGATCCGCAGGCCGCCATCGGCCTCGGCGGCCTTGTCGACGGCGGCCTGGACCTGGTCCTCCTCCCGCACGTCGCACTGGACGAAGGCGGCCCCCAGTTCTTCGGCGAGCGGCTCGCCCTTCTCGGGGTTGACGTCGGCGATTACGACCTTTGCCCCGGCCTCGTGGAGCCGGCGGACGGTCGCCTCCCCCAGGCCCGAAGCCCCTCCCGATACCAGTGCGCCGCTGCCTTCGATCTTCATCGCTTCCCCTTGAATTCGCTTGCCGAAGGCCGATCCTACGCCAGCGGCCGCGGCGCCGGTCGGCCGGTGGGGTATCGTCCAGCACGCCGGTACATACGACCGGCACAAAGGCCCCGTGGTGTGCGACCGCCGGGGCGTAACGCCCGTGGTGTGCGACCGCCGGGCCCACAACAGAGAGGATCCAGAAATGCCCGAAGCAGTGATCGTCGACATCGTCCGGACCCCCGTGGGGCGCGCCTTCAAGGGCTCGCTGGCCACGCTGCGTCCCGACGAGACAACCGCCTTCGTAATCGACCAGCTCCTGGAGCGCAACCCCCAGGTCGACCCTTCGCTCGTTGAAGAGGTCATCTGCGGCTGCGGCCTCCCGCAGGGCCTGCAGGCCAACAACATTGGCCGCATCGCCGTCCTGCTGAGCGAGAAGCTCGGCGACGAGACCGCCGGCTCGACCGTCTCGCGCTACTGCGCGTCGGGACTGGAGGCCATCCGCCAGGCGGCCAACGACATCGTCGCCGGCCAGGGCGACGCCTACATCGCGGCGGGCGTCGAGTTCGTCTCCCGTTACAACGCCGCCCAGGAGGCCGGTCACCCGGAGGACCAGAACGAAAATCTCCAGGGCAAGGAGCCCGGCCAGCCCGACGCCTACATCGCGATGGGCATTACCGCGGAGAACGTCGCCGAGAAGTACGGCGTCAGCCGCGAGGCCCAGGACGAGTTCGCCCAGCGCTCGCAGGAGCGCGCGGTGGCCGCGCAGGAGAGCGGATTCTTTGACCGCGAGATCGTCCCGGTCACGCTCGAGGACGGCACCGTGGTGAGCAAGGACGACGGCCCGCGGGCCAGCTCGTCGGTCGAGAAGCTGGCGACGCTGGAGCCGGCCTTCCGCGAGGGCGGAACGGTCACCGCCGGTAACGCCTGTCCGCTCAACGACGGCGCCGCCGCGGCGCTGATCATGAGCGCCGAGAAGGCGGCCGAGCTCGGCCTCAAGCCGCGCGCGAAGATCATCACCGCGGCCACCTGGGGCAACGAGCCCGAGTACATGGGCGTCGCGCCGATCGGTGCGATCAAGAAGGCGCTCGACCGTGCCGGCCTGACCATCGAGGAGATCGACGTGGTGGAGCTCAACGAGGCCTTCGCCGCCCAGGTCCTGCCGATCGCCGACGAGGTCGGGATCGACATGGAGAAGCTCAACCCGCACGGCGGCGCGATCGCCCTCGGCCACCCGTTCGGGATGACCGGCGTGCGGATGATGGCGACGCTGATAAACGACCTCGAGACCCTTGACGGGCGCTACGGCATCGAGACGATGTGCGTCGCCCAGGGCCAGGGCGAGGCGATGATCATCGAGCGGGTCTCCTAGCCGGCGAGCCGCGCAAGCGAAAGGGCGAAGAGGCGGTCCGGGTCGTGGAAGACCCGGGTCGCCTCCAGCCCGGCGGCGGCGAGGTCTTCGTCCAGCCGCTGCGGCGTGAACTTCGCGCTGATCTCGGTACGGATCTCCTCGCCCTCTTCAAAGGCCACCTCCATGTCGAGGGCCCCGATCCTCACGGCCATCGGTCGCGAGGCCCGCAGCCGCATCTCGACCCACTCTTCTTCTTCGTCCCACAGGGCCACGTGCTCGAAGGCATCCACGTCGAAGTCGGCGCCGAGCTCGCGGTTGATCACCCGCAGGACATTCCGGTTGAACTCCGCGGTCACGCCCGCCCGGTCGTCGTAGGCGGCCACGAGCGTCCCGGGATCCTTGACCAGGTCGGTGCCCAGCAGCAGGAAGTCGGTCGCAGGGCGCAGCAGGCCGGCGATCGAAGCAAGCAGCTCCCGGCGCTCGTCCGGGCCGAAGTTGCCGATCGTTCCGCCAAGCAGGGCGACCACGCGGGGGAGCCCATGACGCGTAGCCGGGATCGCGTCCAGGTGGCGGCCGAAGTCGCCGACGACCCCTTCCACGTCCAGGCCCGGCAGCTCCTGGGCGCAGCGGGCGGCGCAGCCGCGGACCATCTGCTCGGTTACATCGACCGGCACGAACCGCTCGAGCGACCCGGCCGCGATGCCGGCCTGGAGAAGGACCATGGTCTTCTCCGCGGTCCCCGAGCCGAGCTCAACCAGCTCCCCGACCGCCGTCGCGGCGACGATCCCGCCGGAGTGCTCCTCAAGGATCGCCCGCTCGGCGCGCGTCGGGTAGTACTCGGGCAGCTCGCAGATCCGGTCGAAGAGTTCTGCCCCGGCGGTGTCGTAGAAGTGCTTGGGCGGGACCTCCTTCATCGGCCGGGAGAGTCCCTCGCGCACGTCGGCACCCAGGGTCCGCTCGTCGTCGTCGCCGAGCAGGGAGAGGATCCGCGGCTCGCGAGCCGGCTGCGCGGTGCTCACGAGGCGTCCCTCGCCAGGCGCACGCCGGAGAAGATCTGCCGCCGCTGTGGGAGGTCCCAGTTGCGGAACGTGGGAGTGGCTACCCGCGCCGAGGTCGCCCACGATCCGCCACGAAGTACGTAGTAGCCCTCGCCGAAGAAGACTTGCGAATACTCCGGGTAGGGGTGTGGCGCGAACCCCGGGTAGCCGCCGAACTCGGTCGCCGTCCACTCCCAGAGGTTGCCGATGAGGTCAAGGGCGCCGCAGTCGCCGGCTCCATCCGGGAAGCAGCCCGCCGGCGCGGTGTCGAAGCCGTCCTGCCCGGTCCATGCCTCTCCGGCCGGTGCCGCCGAACCGCCGCCCCAGGTGGCGGCGCGCTCCCACTCGGCCTCGGTCGGCAGCCGTGCCTCGCGCGAGCGGGCGAAGGCCTGCGCCTCGAACCAGCTGACGTGGGCAACCGGCCGGGCCGGGTCCAGCGGCCGCTCGCCGCAGGCGGTGCGCTCGGTCCCGGCATCCAGGTCCCAGTAGAGGGGCGCCCTGGCCCCGGACTCGGCGACCCACTCCCAGCCCTCGTCGCTCCAGTGGCGGCGATCGTGGTAGCCGCCCTCCTCTACGAACGCCAGCCAGTCGCCGGTAGTCACCGGGACCCGGCCGAGCAGGAAGCCATCCACCTCCACCTCGTGGGCCGGGCGCTCGTTGTCGAAGGCGAAGGCGTCGCCTTCGCAGCCCAGCGTGAAGCTCCCGCCCTCCACGGAGACGAAGTCCAGGCCGCTTGCCTTCCCGGGGGCGGGAGGCGCCGCGCGCCGGTAGGGCGGGTCGAAGCCGTCGAGCCGGGCGAGAAGCACCGCCTGGCACATGGTCTCCATGTGCTGCTGTTCGTGGCGGATCACCATCTCGAAGAGATCGCGGGCGACCCCCTCGGCGGCGGCCGACTCGAGCGTTCGCTCGCGCACCCCCGCCAGGTACTCCAGGGCGCCCGGGGCGTCGAGGCTTTCGATCTGGCCGCGGATCGCCCGCGGCGTGGCAATCGCGTCGTAGGCCGTTGACAGGTCGGGGAGGAGGGCCGGCCGGCCGGCGTGTTCCTGGACGAGCCAGAGGTCCTCGTAGGCGGCGATATGGGCGAGGTCCCAGGCCAGCGGGCTGAGCAGAGGGTCGAACTGGCGCTCGAGGTCGAAGTTGTCGATCGAGGCGGCGAACCGGAGCGTTCGCTCCCGGGTTTCGGCGAGCTCATCGAGGAGCTCGTCCTGCGCCGGCCTCTCGAGTCCCGTGGAGGTCACCCGTGCCCCCGGGCTCAGCCGCCCTCGCCGAGGGCGGCTCGGTCGGCAACAACCTCGAGGCGCTCGTGCGGAAGCAGCGAGGCCGGCGCGTCGAGGCTCGGCTCGCCAAGGGTCCGGGCCAGCGCTCCGGCCTTGCCCTCGCCGGTCACCAGCAGCAGGAGCGAACGCGCGGCGCCGAGCGTATCGAGCGACATCGTCACCCTTTCGGGCGGGGGCTTGGGGGAGTCGCTGACCGGCAGCACGCGTGACGAGTGCTGTTCGAGCGTCGCGTGGCCCGGGAAGAGGGAGGCGGTATGACCGTCGGGGCCAAGGCCGAGAAGGGCGACGTCAATCACGACGTCGCCCAGCTCCTTGGCATAGGCGGACGCCGCCTCCTCGGGCCCCAGCGTTCCGTCGACGGTGTGGAGGGTTGCCGCGGGCAGGTTGACGGTCTCCGCGATCAGCTTCGCGTTGGACCCCGGGTCGTCGAGCGCCACGCAGCGCTCGTCGGCCAGCCAGAGGTGGACGTTCTCGCCGCTGCCCACCAGGCCGCCCAGGAGCTCGTAGGTGCGTACCGGGGTGTTGCCGCCCGAGAGGGCCACGTGGGCGGCCCCCCGCTCGGCGACCGCCGCCCGGATCGCTTCGGCCAGCTGGGCGGCGCAGTAGTGGGCCGCGGCCTCGGCGTCGGCCTCTGCGGTGACCTCGGGTGCGCTCACTCGCTCGTTTCCGGCTTGCCGTTGGGCACAGGGGCCAGCGCCGGGCGGGTCGCGTCGAGCTCTTCGTGCCCGGAGGCGTACTCCTCCTCGGCGGCGATCAGCTTCATCACCGCGTTGATCAGGGCCAGGTGGGTGAAGGCCTGGGGGAAGTTGCCCAGGTGGCGGCCGGTGGCGGCGTCGATCTCCTCGGCGTAGAGCTGGAGTGGGCTAGAGAAGGAGAGAAGCTTCTCGCAGAGCGTCCGGGCGTACTCCAGGTAGCCGATGTCCACTAGCGCCGAGACCAGCCAGAAGGAGCAGATCGCGAACGAGCCCTCCTTGCCGGAGAGGCCGTCGTCGGTGGTGTCGGTCCGGTAGCGCAGGACGAACCCGTCCTCGGTGAGGTCCTCGGCGATCCCCAGGACCGTGGCCATCACGTGAGGGTCGTCGGCGGGCAGGAAGCGCACGAGCGGAATCAGGAGCAGGGCCGCATCGAGCTCGTTGGTGCCGTAGTGCTGGCGGAAGCGGCCGGTCTCCGGGTCGATCCCGTTGGCCATCACGTCGGCCTTGATCTCGTCGGCCACCGCCTCCCAGCGCTCGGCCCGTTCCTGGTCGTTGCGCAGCCGCGCCAGGCGGGCGCCGCGGTCGCAGGCCACCCAGCAGAAGACCTTCGAGGAGACGAAGTGCTGGGGCTCGCCGCGGACCTCCCAGATGCCGCGGTCGGGTTCCCTCCAGTGCTCGATCGCCTGCTCGACCTGGCGGACGAGGATCGGCCAGGCCGACTCGGGCAGCTGGTCACGGTTCTTGGTGTGGATGTAGACCGAATCGAGGAGAGAGCCCCAGACGTCGTGCTGCTTCTGGTTGTAGGCGCCGTTGCCGATCCTCACCGGCTTGGATTCCTCGTAGCCCTCGAGGTGGTCAAGGGTCGACTCCTCGATCTCGGTCTCCCCGCCGATCCCGTAGAGCACCTGAAGGTCCCGCTCGCCGCCGGCCACGTCCTCGATGAAGTAGTAGTAGTCACCGGCCTCCTGGGCGAAGCCGAGCGAGTAGAGGCCCCAGAGCATGAAGGTCGAGTCCCGGATCCACGAGTAGCGGTAGTCCCAGTTGCGCTCGCCGCCAGGGGTTTCCGGGAGCGAGGTCGTTGCCGCCGCGCACATCGCCCCGGTCGGCGCGTATGTGAGGCCCTTGAGCGTCAGCGCGCTGCGCTGGAGGTAGACACGCCACGGGTGGTCGGGGAAGGTGCCGTGGGCCAGCCAGTCGTGCCAGAAGTCGGCGGTGTAGGTGAGCCGCCGGTAGGCCTCGTCGTAGCTGGCCGGAGCCGGGTGTTCGGACCAGCTGAGGGCGACAAAGGCGGTGTCGCCCTCACGCAGCGTGGTGCGGGCGCGGGCGCGGCCGCTCTCGAAGCCCAGGCGCAGGTCGGTGGTCAGGCGCAGCTCGAGGTCGTTGCCCTCGGCGGTGGCCACCCCCACGCCGTATCCGTCGTGGCCGTACTCCCAGGTGACCGGCGTGGCGCCGTAGTCGAGCTTCGGTTCGCACTCGACGTGCATCTCGACCTGTCCGTTGATGCAGCGCATCGTCCGCAGGAGGACGTGGTCGGCATCGTTGTCGGTGGGGGATCGCCGGTGGGTGTGGGAGCGCTCGGTCTCGTGATGCCAGGGCCCGATCAGGAGAGCGTCCTGGCAGACCACCCAGCCCGTGCGCGTGCCCCAGGTGGTCTCGAGGATCATCGTGCCCGGCACGTAGCGCTGGCCGGTGGGGACCCGCTGGTCGGCCGGGGAGATCCGAAAGCCGCCGGCGTCGCGGTCGAGCATCGCGCCAAAGATCGAAGGGCCGTCCACGCGCGGCAGGCACATCCATTCCACCCGTCCGCTGGGGGCGACCAGGCAGGTCGACTCGCAGTCCGAGAGGAACGCATAGTCGGCGATCGGCGGGAAGGGGCTCCCGGCCATGGTGCCGTCGTGAACGAGCGGTTCCATCGGCGGAAAGCTACCGCGTGCAGGCCCACCGGTCGCCATCTGCGGTGCAACGGCGATAGGCTCGCGCCGCCGATGAGCCAAGCCCCCGACCGCAACCTCGCCCTCGAGCTGGTCCGCGTGACCGAGGCGGCTGCCCTGGCCGCCGCCCGGCTGGTGGGCCGCGGTGACAAGGAGGCGGCCGACCAGGCCGCGGTTGACGCGATGAGGGGAGTGCTCGAGACCGTCCCGATGGACGGCGTCGTGGTGATCGGCGAAGGCGAGAAGG
>JAUMBN010000232.1:0-11093 GCA_032119675.1 Solirubrobacteraceae bacterium
AGACGGCCTCGACCGCCTCGTCCTGGCCGATGACGCGCTGGTGGAGGCGGTCCTCCATGTGGACGAGCTTGGCCGTCTCGGATTCCTCGATCCGGCTGACCGGGATGCCGGTCCAGCGGGCGACGACTTCGGCGACGTCCTCGCTGTCGACGTGCTCCTTGAAGAACCGTGAGTCGGGGTTGTCGCCCTCTTCGTCTTCGGTCTCCTGGGCCTTGTCGAGCTGGGCCTCGAGCTCGGGGATCTCGCCATGGCGCAGCTCGGCGGCGCGCTCGAGGTCGCCCTCGCGGCTGACGCGGTCGAGCTCGCGGTTGGCCTCGTCGAGCCTGCGGCGCACTTCGCTGACACCGAAGACCCTGTCCTTCTCGGACTGCCACTCGGCCTTCATCTCAGAGGCCTTCTCCTGGAGGTCGGCGAGCTCACGGTCGAGGGTCTCGAGCCGCTCGGCGGTGGCCTTGTCGGACTCGCTCTCCTTCTCCAGGGAGGTACGCTCGATCTGGAGCTGGAGGATGCGTCGCTCGACCTCGTCGATCTCCTCCGGAAGGGAGTCGATCTCGATCCTCACGCGGGAGGCGGCCTCGTCGATGAGGTCGATCGCCTTGTCCGGCAGGAAGCGGTCGGAGATATAGCGGTCGGAGAGCGTGGCGGCGGCGATGAGTGCCGAGTCCTTGATCGAGACGTCGTGGTGGACCTCGTAGCGCTCGCGCAGGCCGCGCAGGATGGCGATCGTGTCCTCGACCGAAGGCTCAGAGACCTGGACCGGCTGGAAGCGCCGCTCGAGGGCCGGGTCCTTCTCGATGTGCTTGCGGTACTCGTCGAGCGTGGTGGCGCCAACGGCGCGCAGCTCGCCGCGGGCGAGCATCGGCTTGAGGAGGTTGGCGGCGTCGACTGCGCCTTCGGCGGCTCCGGCTCCGACGATCGTGTGGAGCTCGTCGATGAAGAGAATGATCTCGCCGTTCGATTCGGAGATCTCCTTGAGGACGGCCTTGAGCCGGTCCTCGAATTCACCGCGGTACTTGGCGCCGGCGATCATCGCGCCGATGTCGAGTGAGATTACGCGGCGGTCGCGCAGCGACTCGGGGACATCTCCGTTGACGATCCTTTGGGCGAGCCCTTCGGCGATGGCCGTCTTGCCGACGCCGGGCTCACCTATCAGCACCGGGTTGTTCTTGGTGCGGCGCGAGAGGACCTGGATAACGCGGCGGATCTCGTCGTCGCGGCCGATGACCGGGTCGAGGTGGCCTTCGGCGGCGCGCTCGGTCAGGTCGATGCCGTACTTCTCGAGCGACTGGAAGCGGTCCTCGGCGTTCTGGTCGGTGACCTTGTGGGGGCCGCGGATCTGGGAGATCGCCTCCGTCAGGCGCTCGTCGGTGGCGCCGGCCTCGCGCAGCGCCTTGCCGGCGGGCGTCTCCTGACCGGCGAGGGCGAGCAGCAGGTGCTCGGTGGAGACGTACTCGTCCCCCATCTCGCGCATGAAGTTCTCGGACTTCTGCAGGCACTGGATCAGCTCGCTGGAGGGGCCGGCGGGCTCTCCCCCGGCGGCGACGGTGGGCAGCGCGTCGAGCGCGTCGTTCACCTGCCGGCGGACGGCGTTCTCGTCGACCTGGAGCTTGCGAAGGACCGGCGCGACTACGCCACCCTCCTGTTCGAGGAGGACGTCGAGAAGGTGCTCGGGCGTGGCCTGCGGGTTGTTGCGCGCAGCGGCCAGCGAAAGCGCGGCCTGGAGGGCCTCCTGGGTCTTGACTGTGAAGCGGTCTGGATTCATACAGATCTAAGCCTATCAGACTTAGATATATTCCGCAAGGCCCATATTCCCGGCGTCTCCGGGGTCAGCGGGCGTCGGAGGCTCGGATGATCGCCGTCGAGGTCCGGCTGACCGGAACGAGCTCGCCGCGCAGGGTGCGCCGCGCCAGCTCGAGCTCCTCCTCGAGCTCCTCGAGCTGCCGCTGGGCGCCCGAGAGCTGCTCCTCGAGGGCCAGGACACGCTCGACCCCGGCGAGGTTCAGGCCCAGATCGGTGGTCATCTCCTGGATGCGGCGCAGGCGGTCGACGTCCTCCTGGGAGTAGAGGCGGGTGCCCTTCGGGGAGCGCTTCGGGCAGATGAGCCCGCGCTGCTCGTACATGCGCAGCGTCTGGGGGTGCATCTCGGCGAGCTCGGCGGCGACCGAGATCATGAAGACCCCCCGGCCCGACTCGACGGTGACGGTGGTCGTCGTGCGGGTCGTCCGCGTGCGGGTGGTTCGCCGGGCGGCCATCAGGCGCCCCTCCCGGCGGCGGCAAAAAGGCTGGCGCGTGGGTCGGTGCCGTTCATCGTCTTCGAGAGCTTCTCCACCAGCTCGGACTGCTCGTCGGTGAGCTCCTTGGGAACGTCGACCACGAAGCGGTAATGGATGTCGCCCTTCGCGCCGGAGCTGCCCAGGCGGGGCGGACCCTCGCCGCGCAGCCGCTGGACGGTGCCGTGGCGCGTGCCGGCCGGAACCCGGAGCTTCTTCTTTCCGTCGAGGGTCGGCACCTCGACCTCGGCCCCCAGCAGCTGCTCGGTGACGGTGAGGGGCACCTCGACCTCGACGTTGTCGCCCTTGCGGCGGAAGACCGGCGAGGGCGAGACGTGGGTGATGACGTAGAGGTCGCCGTCCGGGCCGCCGTTGCGGCCCGGCTCGCCGCGGCCGGCGATCCGCACCCGCGAACCCTCCTTGACCCCGGCGGGGATGTTGACCTTCAGCTTCCTGTTCTTCTCAACCTGGCCGGAGCCTCCGCAGGTCCCGCACGGGTCCTCGATCACCGTGCCGGTGCCGTGGCAGAGCATGCAGGGCTGCGAGATCGAGAAGAGCCCCTGGCCCTCTGACTCGACGCCGCGCCCCTGGCAGTTGGGGCAGACCTTCGGCGAGGTGCCGGGCCGGGCTCCGGTGCCGTGGCAGGTGCCGCAGTCGCCGGGGGTGGTGAGGGTCAGCGGGACCTGGACGCCGGCGAGCGACTGGTCGAAACCGAGGTTGACCTCGGCCTCGAGGTCGCGGCCGCGCTCGGGACGCGGCCGGCCGGCGCGGGTGGGCCCGCCGCCGCCGAACATCTGGGAGAAGATGTCCCCGAAGCCGGCGGCATCGAATGGCGCTCCTCCGGGCCCGCCGCCGCCGGCGAACGGGTTGCCGCCGGCGAACATGCCGCCGCGGTCGTACTCCTTGCGCTTCTCCGGGTCGCCGAGCACGTCGTAGGCGGCCGAGACCGCCTTGAAGCGCTCCTCGGCCGCGGCGTTGCCCGGGTTCTGGTCCGGGTGGTTCTCGCGCGCGAGCTTGCGGTAGGCCTTCTTGATCTCGTCGGCCGACGCCTTCTTGTCGACCCCGAGGACCTTGTAGAGATCCTTCTCAGCCACGGCTCCCCCTACGACGAAACGACGACCTTGGCCGCCCGCAGGATCTCGTCACCGAGCCGGTAGCCCGACTGGTAGACCTCGATGACCGTGCCGGCGGCGACGCCGTCGGCCGGCTGCTGGGCGATTGCCTCGTGGACGTGCGGATCGAAGGGCTCGCCCTGGGGCGAGTAGGCGACGATCCCGACCCGCTCGAAGGCGGCGATCATCTCGCCGCGCACGAGCGACAGCCCGTTGACGAACTCGTCGGGCGCTCCCTGCTCGCGGGCCGAGTCGATCGCCCGGTCGAGGTTGTCGAGCGCCGGCAGTTGCTCGCGGGCCAGCCGCGCGATCCCGCGCTGCTCGGCGACCGCGGCGTCGCGCCGCGAGCGCTTGCGCACGTTGTCGAGCTCGGCGACGGCTCGCATCCACTGGTCCTTGTAGTCGGGCTCAGCCTCCCCGGCGGGAGCCGCCTCCCCTGCGGGAGGCTCCGGCTCCCCGGCCGCCTGCGCGGCCGGGGCCTCCGGCTGCTCCTCGACGGCCGTCGCGTCCACGACGGTCTCCTCGGAGGCCCCGTTTTCCGGAGCGCGCTCCATCAGTTGCCTTCGTCCACGACCTCGGCGTCGACGACCTCTTCCTCGTCGGAAGAGCCGCTGTCGCCACCGTCACCGTTGGCCGAGGGCCCGGCCTCCTGCTGGGCCTTCTCGTAGATCTGCTCGGAGATCCGGTGGAAGGCGGCCTGGAGGGCCTGGGCCTTTTCGTTGATCACGGCGGGGTCGTCGCTCTCGAGCACGTCGCGCAGCTCCTTGATCGCGCCCTCAATCTCGGCCTTCGAGGCCTCGTCGACCTGGTCGCCCATATCGGCCAGCTGGCGCTCGGCCTGATGGGCGGCGTTCTCGCCGTTGTTGCGGGCCTCGGCCAGCTCGCGGGCCTTGCGGTCATCCTCGGCGTGGCTCTCGGCGTCGTCGACCATCTGCTTGATCTCGTCCTCCGAGAGGCCGCTGCCGGCCTGGATCTCGATCTTCTGCTCCTTGCCGGTACCGAGGTCCTTGGCTGACACGTTGAGGATGCCGTTGGCGTCGATGTCGAAGGCGACCTCGACCTGCGGCACGCCCCTCGGCGCCGGCGGGATGCCGGTGAGCTGGAACTTACCGAGCGACTTGTTGCCCGAGGCCATCTCGCGCTCGCCCTGGAGCACGTGGATCTCGACCGAGGGCTGGTTGTCCTCGGCGGTCGAGAAGACCTCCGACTTCTTGGTCGGGATCGTCGTGTTGCGCTCGATCAGTCGCGTCATGACGCCGCCCTTGGTCTCGATGCCGAGGGTCAGCGGCGTGACGTCGAGCAGGAGGACGTCCTTGACGTCACCGGCGAGCACTCCGGCCTGGATGCCGGCGCCGACGGCGACGACCTCGTCCGGGTTTACCCCGCGGTGGGGCTCCTTGCCGGTCAGCTCCTTGACCTTCTCCTGGACGGCCGGCATGCGGGTCATGCCGCCAACGAGGACGACGTGGTCGATGTCGCCGGCGCCCTTGTCCTTGGCGTCGTCGAGCGACTGGCGGACCGGGGCGACCACACGGTCGAGCAGTTCGGCCGTCAGCTCGCCGAGCTTGGCCCGCGTGAGGCGGGTGTCCAGGTGCTTGGGCCCGGAGGCGTCGGCGGTGATGAAGGGCAGGTTGATCTGGGTCTCCTGCGCGGTGGAGAGCTCGATCTTGGCCTTCTCGGCGGCCTCGTAGAGGCGCTGGAGGGCCATCGGGTCCTCCTGCAGGTCGATCCCCTGCTCCTTCTTGAACTCGCCGGCGAGCCAGTCGACGATCGCCTTGTCGAAGTTGTCGCCGCCCAGGTGGTTGTCACCGGCCGTCGACTTGACCTCGAAGACGCCGTCGCCGATCTCGAGGACGGAGACGTCGAAGGTGCCTCCGCCGAGGTCGAAGACGAGGATCGTCTGGTCCTCTTCCTTGTCGAGGCCGTAGGCCAGCGACGCGGCGGTCGGTTCGTTGATGATGCGCTTGACGTCGAGCCCGGCGACCTGGCCGGCGTCCTTGGTCGCCTGGCGCTGGTCGTCGTTGAAGTAGGCCGGAACGGTGATGACGGCGCCGTCGACGGTGTCGCCGAGGTAGGCCTCTGCGTCGGCCTTGAGCTTGCCGAGCACCATCGCGCTGATTTCGGGCGGGCTGTACTCCTTGCCCTCCGCCTCGACGCGCGCGTCCCCGTTGGGGCCGGAGACGACCTTGTACGGGACGATCGACTCCTCTTCCTTGACTTCGGCCTCCTTGCGGCCCATGAAGCGCTTGATCGAGAAGATCGTGTTCTGGGGGTTGGTTACCGCCTGGCGCTTGGCGACCGTTCCCACGAGCCGCTCGCCTGCGGGGGTGAAAGCAACGACCGACGGGGTCGTGCGACCACCCTCGGAGCTCTCGATTACTGACGGCTCGCCCCCTTCGAGGACGGCCATGCACGAGTTGGTCGTGCCGAGGTCGATTCCGATGATCTTGCCCATGTTCTCTGCTTGCTCCTTGCTGTAATCCGGCCCGTGGCCGGCAGGTTGATGCGCCCTTAGTCGAAGGACGCGCAAAATCTGAGTCGGAGTCTAGCAGATATGTGGGAATTCGTCCAGAGTCCTGAAAAACCGGTCCCTGGGCCGCCAAGTCAGTCCCTGGAGGGGCAGATGCGCCTCAGCGCGCACTCCCCGCAGGCCGGCGAGCGGGCATGGCAGGTGCGCCGCCCATGTCGCAGCAGGTTCACGTGGAACTCGAGCGCCGCATCCGGTGGGGTGATCGCCGACATCTCGTCGTGCTGCTCCTCGAAGGGTGCCCCCGGCCGCAGGAGCCCCAGGCGGGTCGCCACCCGGGATACGTGGGTGTCGACCGGAACGTCGGGCAGGTCGTAGGAGAAGCAGAGCACGCAGGCCGCCGTCTTGCGGCCCACGCCGGGGAGCCCGCAGAGGTAGTCGCGCGACTCCTCGAGCGGGGCATCGCGCATCCATTCGAGGTCAAGATCGTCGCCGATCGCCTCGAGGATCGCCTTGATCCGCCGCGACTTGACCTTCGATATCCCGCCCGGTCGGATCGCCTCCTCGATCTCCTCCACCGGCGCGTCCCTGACCGCCTCCCAGCTGTCGAAGCGCCGGCGCAGGCGCAGGAAGGCGACGTCGCGGTTGCGGTCGTTGGTCGACTGGGAGAGGACGGTCAGGACCAGCTCGCCGAGCGGGTCGGCGTGCGGAGCACAGACCGGGAGCCCGTAGGCCTCGCGCAGCCGGAGCCGGACCGTCTCGACCCGGCGCCTGGTGGGCCGCTTCCACTCGGCCCGCGGGATCGTGGCCACCCTCGTGCTCACGCGCCGAAGGTATCGTGCGCCAGCCGATGCGCGAGATCACCGAACAGACCGAGACCGTCGACGGGGAGCCTGTGTTCTGGCGCAGCGCACCCTGGGACGGGACCCCGACCCTCTACCTGCACGGGGTGCCGACCGGGAGCTTCGACTGGATCCCGTTCCTGGAGCGCACCGGCGGGGTGGCTCCCGACCTGCCCGGCTTCGGGCGCTCGACCAAGCGGGGCACGAGGGAGTTCACCATCGACGGACAGGCGGAGTTCGTCGAGTGGTTCCTGGACGAGCGGGGGCTCGACGAGGTGAACCTCGTCGTCCACGACTGGGGGGCCGTCGGGCTCGCGTGGGCCCAGGCCCAGCCCGAGCGCGTCAGGCGGCTGGTGGTCATCAACTCGGTCCCCTTCCTGCCCGGCTACCGCTGGCACCGCACCGCCCGCATCTGGCGCACGCCGGGGCTCGGCGAGATGTCGATGGGCCTGACCTTCAAGTGGACCTTCCGGATCCTCTCGCGGGAATCGAACGCGACGCCCGGGCCGCTGCCCGAGCCTCTCCTGGACCAGGCGATGGAGGGCTTCGACCTCGGGACCCAGCGCGCCATCCTCCAGCTCTACCGAACCAGCCCGCCGGCGCGCCTGGCTGCGGCCGGCAGCCGGCTCGGCGAGCTGAAGTGCCCGGCGCTGGTGGTCTGGGGCGACCGCGACCCCTACATCGAGCCGAGCTTCGGCGACCTCTACGGCGAGGCCCTGGGAGGCGAGGCGCAGGTGCTCCACCTCGACGACGCCGGCCACTGGCCGTGGCTCGACCGGCCCGACCTCGTGGAGACGGTGGCCGGGTTCCTGGCCGGCGGGCCGCAGGCGGGCGGATAGCCCGTATTCGCGGTACCGAAGTCGCAGGAAAGCCCGCTCCTGCGGGGTATGGTGGAGGGGTGAAAGGGCTGCTCGACCGGGACCGGGCCGCGCTTCCGGCTCTCGTACTGGCGGCGGCGCTCGTGCTGCTGTGGCTGGCCGTGGCCCCGCCCACGCCGGACCTCGCCGCGCAGGTCTACCGCGCCACCCTCTTCGGCCGCGAGGGCTACGAGATCTACGACGCCTCCTGGTACGGAGGACACAACCTGCTCGGCTACAGCCTCGTCTTCCCCCCGCTCGGGGCGCTGCTGGGACCTCGGGTGGTCGGGGCGCTGGCGGTCGGCGTCTCGGTGATCTGCTTCAGCCTGCTGCTGCGCGGCCGCTTCAGCCCCACGGCGATCCGCGTAGCGACGGTCTGGTTCGCCCTGGCCGCCATCGGCGACCTGATGATCGGCCGGATCACCTTCAGCCTCGGGGTCGCCGTCGGCCTGGCGGCGATCCTCGCCTGGGACCGGGGCCGCTACGCGCTTGCGGTGATCGGCGCCGTGGCGTGCGCCGCAACGAGCCCGGTCTCGGGCCTCTTCATGGTGCTCGCCGCCGGCTCGCTCTTCCTGGCCAACCGCTCGCGCCCCGCCGCGCTGATGGCCGGCGGGGCCGGGCTTATGGTGCTCGGGCTTTCGCTCGGCTTCCCCTCGGGCGGCGTCCAGCCCTACCCGCTGCTCAACACGGCGATTCCCGTCGCCGCCGGGGTAGCGCTCTTCCTCCTCGCCGACGAGGGCCAGAAGCCGGTGAAGATCGCGGCGGCGATCTACGTGCCGGCGGTGATCCTCTCCGCCCTCATCCCATCGCCCGTGGGTGAGAACGTCTCCCGCCTGGCCATCCTCTTCGCCGGGCCGCTGATCGCGGCGATCGCGCTGAGCCGAAGCGAGCGGCCCCGGTACGCCCCGGCGATAGCCGTGCTGGCCGTGGCCATCGTCGGCTGGCAGCTGCTCGGCCCTGTCCGCGAGACGGCCAAGGGTGCCGGCGACCCCTCGACCGCCGAGGCCTACCACCAGCCGCTCGTCGACTGGCTGGCCACGCGCGGCAGCGAGCCGTTCAGGGTCGAGGTGCCGTTCACCCGGGGCCACTGGGAGGCGGCCTACCTCGCCCCCCACGTGCCGCTGGCCCGCGGGTGGATGACCCAGCTGGACACCAAGTACGGCGAGCTTTTCTACCGCTACGAGGACCCGTTCACCGCCGCCGAGTACCGCGACTGGCTGCGCGACAACGCCGTCCGCTACGTGGCGGTGCCCGACGCGGTGCCCGACCCAAGCAGCCGGCGGGAGCTGGAGGTGATCGCCTCGGGGCCAAAGTGGCTGCGGCCGGTCTGGTCGAACGCCAACTGGAAGGTTTACGAGTTCACAGACCCGAAACCGCTGGTAAGCGGGCCCGGGCAGCTGGCCTGGATGGGGCGCGACGGATTCGCCGTGAAGACCTCCTCCCCCGAGCCGGTAACCGTCCGGATGCGCTGGACCAGCTACTTCACCGTCGAAGCCGGCTCGGCCTGCCTGTCACGCGCGCCCGGCGGGTGGACCCGGGTAATGGCCCTGCGGCCCGGGACGGTCCGCGTGGGCACGCGCTTTACCCCGGGCCGGGCCGTGAGCCGCGGGATGCGCTGCGTCAACGGCGCCACGTGATGCCGGCATCCCTGCGGTTAGGATCGGCGCTTCCGATGGCCGCCCGACCCACCGTCCCTTCCGCGCCCCGATGAACGAGCACGTCCCGGGAGAACGCCGAGAGGCGGTCCGCAACGCGCTGGTCGAGTCCCGGCTCACGCCGAACGCGATCTCGGTCACCGGGCTGGTCCTCTGCCTGGTCTCGGCGGGGCTGGTCTGGAACGAGATGTTCGTGCTCGGCGGGATCGCCTACATCGTCGGCTCGGTCTGCGACACCCTCGACGGCCGCTACTCGCGGATGTCGGGGAAGGGAACACCCTTCGGGGCATTCCTGGACTCGACCCTCGACCGGATCGAGGAGGGCGTCGTCCTCGCTGCCGTCGCCTACACCTTCGCCCGGGACGGCCAGGGGTTCGAGGCCGCGGCCTGCGCCGTGGCGATCCTCGCTTCGGTGATGGTCAGCTACACGCGGGCGCGGGCGGAAGCGCTCGGGGTGGAGTGCAAGGTGGGGATCGGTAGCCGCGCGACGAGGGTGACCGTCCTCTCGGTCGGGCTCCTCTTCGCAGGCGGCCTGGGGATCGGCGACTTCTCGCTCCTGGCCCCGGCCGTCTACGTCCTTGCGGCGATGGGCGTGATCACTACGATCCAGCGCATCGTGCACGTGCGGGGAGAGCTGAAGGCGGCCGATACCCCGGCCTCCTGACCTGCGACCCTGTAACTGAAGCCGTTCGCCGGTGTGAATGGCGGGAATCGACTCGAAGGGAAGACTGTGAGCACCAACGGCAACCGAAACGGCGCCTCGCGTAACGGAAAGGCCCGCTACCGGAAGGACAAGGTCCGGGTGGCGATCGTGGGCGTGGGCAACTGCGCCAGCGCCTTCGTCCAGGGCGTCGAGCACTACCGCAACGCCGACCCCAACAAGCCGATCGACGGGCTCATGCACACCGACCTCGGCGGCTACCACGTCGGCGACATCGAGTTCACCTGCGCCTTCGACATCAACGCCACCAAGGTCGGCAAGGACCTCGGGAAGGCGATCTGGGCCTCGCCCAACAACACGATGAAGTTCTCCAAGGTCCCGGCCGACCTCGGCGCGCCGGTCTACCGCGGGATGACCCTCGACGGGATCGGCAAGTACGCCAAGGAGAAGATCAGGAAGGCTCCGGGCGAGACCGCCGACATCGTCTCGATCCTGAAGGCCACCAACACCGACGTCGTGGTCTCCTACCTGCCGGTCGGCTCCGAGGATGCGACCCGCTGGTACGTCGAGCAGGTCCTCGAGGCCGGCTGCGGCTTCGTCAACTGCATCCCCGTCTTCATCGCCAGCTCCGACTACTGGAACCGCAAGTTCAAGAAGGCCGGCGTGCCGATCATCGGCGACGACATCAAGTCGCAGGTCGGCGCAACGATCGTCCACCGTACGATGGCCCGCCTCTTCCATGAGCGGGGCGTTCGCATGGTGCGCACATCGCAGCTCAACGTCGGCGGGAACATGGACTTCTACAACATGCTCGAGCGCGAGCGGCTGGAGTCCAAGAAGATCTCCAAGACCCAGGCCGTGACCTCGATCATGGGCCACGAGCTGCCGGAGGACGACGTCTACATCGGGCCCTCGGACTACGTGCCGTGGCTCACCGACCGCAAGTGGGCCCACATCCGGCTCGAGGGCGCGGCGTTCGGCGACGTACCCCTCAACCTGGAGATGAAGCTCGAGGTCTGGGACTCTCCCAACTCGGCCGGAATCGTCATCGACGCCGTGCGGCTCTGCAAGCTCGCGCTGAACCACGGCGTGAGCGGACAGCTCGACGGCCCCAGCTCGTACCTGATGAAGTCGCCGAAGAACCAGCGGCCCGACGACCAGGCGCGCCTGGACACCGAGAAGTTCATCAAGCAGTACGCGCGCAAGCCGGGGACGAAGCCCAAGGGCCG
>JAUMBN010000233.1:0-7805 GCA_032119675.1 Solirubrobacteraceae bacterium
CCTCCCGCACGGTACCCGACCGACCCGTGATTACCGCCGAAAAGAAGCCTCCTCTCCCGGGCCCGATCGGCCCGCCGTGCTGAGGTTCCCGGCAGCGCTCGGCGGCATGGTCGCGCTCGCCCTCCTCGTGCCCGCGGGCGCGGGCGCCGCCGGCACCGCCGACTCCGGCTCCCAGCGGGCGGTCGACGAGGCGCAGGCCGAGAGGATCGCCTCCCGGGTACCGAAGCTCGCGGAGATCCATCGCGAGAATCCGGACTCCTACTTCAGCGCCATCCGCAAGCCCGGCCAGCGCTGGGAGGTCTCCCTCTGGGACCCGGGCAGGAGCTCCAAGCAGGTCGGCCTGGCGATCATCGACGCCCGCAGCGGGAAGGTGGTCGAGTCGTGGACCGGCTTCCAGGTTGCCTGGTCGATGGCGCGCGGCTACCCGGGCGCCTTCGGGCAGTCGGTCAACTCGCCGTGGGTCTGGGTGACGCTCAGCGTGCTCTTCTTCCTGCCGTTCTTCGACTGGCGGAAACCGCTGCGCTGGCTGCACTTCGACCTGCTCGTGCTCCTCGGCTTCGGGGTCTCCCTGGCCTTCTTCAACGACGCCAACCTCGGGATCTCGGTCCCGATAAGCGGGCTGCTCCTGGCCGTGCTGCTGGCGCGCCTGCTGGCCATCGGCCTGCGGCGGTCCGGCCGCGAGCCGCCCCCGCTGCGGCTCCTCTTTCCCTGGCAGGCGCTGCTCTTCATCGGACTCTTCCTGCTCGGGTTCCGGGCCGCGCTCAACATGGTCGACGGCAACGTGATCGACGTCGGTTACGCGGGGGTGATCGGCGCCGACAAGCTCCTGCACGGCAACGCGCTCTACGGGGCCTTCCCCAGGGACAACGGGGCCGGCGACACCTACGGCCCGCTCCTCTACCTCGCCTACGTCCCGTTTGAGCTGATCTGGCCGTGGCAGGGCCGCTGGGACGACCTGCCGGCCGCCCATGCCGCGGCCGGGGTCTTCGACGTGGCCTGCGTGGCGGCGCTCTTCCTGATCGGCCGCCGACTGCGCGACAACGCCCTGGGGGTGATCCTCGCCTACGCCTGGCTGGCCTTCCCGTTCACCGTCTACGTCACCAACTCGGGCAGCAACGACGCCCTGCCGGCCGCGCTCGTGCTCTTCGCGCTGGCGCTCCATGCGAGGCCGATGGCCCGCGGCGCCCTGTCCATGGCCGCGGGATTGTCGAAGTTCGCTCCGCTGGCGCTCCTTCCGCTCATGGCCACCCACGGCATGCGCGACGGCTGGCTGCGGCCCTCCACGCGCTGGAAGCGCTTCGGTCTCTTCGCGCTCGGCGCGCTCCTCGTGTTCGGGCTGGCCGCCGCGCTCGTCTTCCCGACGACAAGCGCGGAGACCTTCTGGGAGCGGACCGTTGGCTACCAGGTCGGCCGCGAGGCCCCGTTCTCGGTCTGGGGCTTCTACGGCGGAGGCTGGGAGGTCGCCCAGAAGGTGGTGCAGGCGGCAACGCTCATCGGCGCGGTGGCGGTGGCGTTCGTCCCGCGCCGCGACGACCTCATTGGCCTGGCCGCCCTCGCCGGGGCGGTCCTGGTCGCCGTCGAGCTCTCTGCGACCTACTGGTTCTACCTCTACATCGTCTGGTTCCTGGGGCCTGCGCTGCTCGCCTTCCTGGCCCGGCCCGCCCTCGCCGGGCTGCCGGTCAGGCGGCCGCGGGCGCAAGCACCTGCTCGATCGAGCCCGCCCGCAGCCGCTCCGGGCAGCCGATGACCACCCCGTTGAGCCAAGGGTCGTCCTCGGAGGTCTCGAAGCGCACGCTCATCTGGCTCACCAGCGCCTCGATCGCCTGCTCCTTCTTTACGCCGATCACCCCGCCGCGCGGGCCGGTCATCCCCACGTCGGTGATGTAGGCCGTCCCGCCCGGCAGCACGCGGGCGTCGGCGGTCGGCACGTGGGTGTGGGTGCCGACGACGGCGCTCACCCTCCCGTCGAGGTGCCACCCGAGCGCGACCTTCTCGCTGGTGGCCTCGGCGTGCATATCCACGAGGATCTGGTCGGCGCCGGCGGCGGTCAGCTCCTCCACGGCGCTGTCGGTGTGCTGGAAGGCCGGGTGGCCGGCGCGCAGGAAGACGTTCCCCGAGACGTTCACCACGCCGAGCTTCGTGCCCGAAGGCGACTCAACGAGGCAGCTGCCGTGTCCGGGCTGGGAGCGCAGGTAGTTGACCGGCCGCAGGATCCGCTCCTGGTCGTCGAGGTAGTCGAGGATCTCGCTGCGGCGGTAGGTGTGGTTGCCAAGCGTGATCACGTCGACGCCGGCCTCCAGCAGCTCGTCGGCGATCTTCGGGGTGATGCCCAGGCCGCCGGCGACGTTCTCGGCGTTAACGACCGTGAAGTCCGGGGAGAAGCGCTCCTTGAGCTCCGGGAGCAGCCCGATCAGGGTGCGGCGGCCCAGGCCGCCGACCACGTCGCCCACGAAAAGGATCGTTGCCGCTCCGTCGCCCACGCCCCCAGTCTGCCGCACGAGCGCTTCCGGCGGGCCGGCGGCCCCTCCCTAAGATGGCCCCGATGGCCTTCCCGCAGACCCGCATGAGGCGCCTGCGCCGCACCGCCGGACTACGTTCGCTGGTCCGCGAGGAGCGGCTCGACCCGGCCGGCTTCGTCCTGCCGCTCTTCGTTGCCGAGGGAATCTCCGGCCCCGAGCCGGTCGAGGCGATGCCCGGCGTATCGCGCCACTCCGTCGCCGGTGCGGTGGAGGAGGCCCGGGAGGCCGCCGCTCTCGGGATCGGCGGCGTGATCCTGTTCGGTATCCCGTCCGCCCGCGACGCCGAGGGCTCCGGCGCATGGGCCGCCGACGGGATCGTCCAGCAGGCCCTGCGCGAGATCGCCGCCGCCGACACGGGGCTGGTGCTGATCGCCGACACCTGCCTCTGCGAGTACACCGAGCACGGCCACTGCGGCCCGCTCGATGCCACCGGCGCCGACGTCGACAACGACGCTGCGCTCGGGCTGCTGGCCCGCACCGCCGTCAGCCAGGCCCAGGCCGGCGCCGACATCGTCGCTCCCAGCGACATGATGGATGGCCGCGTCGGCGCCATCCGGGAGGCACTCGACTCCGCCGGGCTGGCCCAGGCCGCGATCATGGCCTACAGCGCCAAGTTCGCCTCCGCCTTCTACGGCCCGTTCCGCGAGGCCGCCGGCTCGAGCCCGGAGAAGGGCGACCGCCGCGGCTACCAGATGGAGCCCGCCAACCTGGCCGAGGCGCTCCGCGAGGCGCGCCTGGACCTGGAGGAGGGTGCCGACATCGTCATGGTCAAGCCCGCCCTGCCCTACCTGGACGTGATCCGGCGCGTCGCCGATGAGACCGACGCCCCGGTCGCCGCGTATAACGTCAGCGGCGAGTATGCGATGGTGAAGGCAGCCGCCGCGGCCGGTGCACTCGACGAGCGCGAATGCGTCCTCGAGGCGCTGCTGGCCATCCGGCGGGCCGGTGCCCGCATAACGATCACCTACCACGCCAAGGAAGCAGCCCGATGGCTTCAAGAGAACTAGCCGCCACGCCCAAGGTCCGCAGCCGCAAGGACGGTGCCGCCGTACCGCTGAGCGACCGCGACCGCGAACTGCTCAACCTGATGCAGGGCTCGTTCCCGATCTCCGAGCGCCCGTACGCCGAGGTCGCCGCCGAGATGGGGATCTCCGAGGTGGAGGTGCTCGCCGACGTGCAGCGCCTGCTCGACGACCGCATCATTCGCCAGGTCACCCCGATCTACGACACCCGCGCCTTCGGCTACGGCTCGATGCTCGTCGCCGCCAGGATCGACCCCGAACACCCCTGGCGGGCCGCCAAGATCGTCAACTCCCATCCCGGCGTCTCCCACAACTACCTGCGCAACCACGACTTCAACATGTGGTTCACGATCGCCGTCGAGGAGGACTCCAAGCTTGGGCTTCAGGGCACGCTCGACGTCCTCCAGGAGCTGACCGGGGCGGAGTCGATCCGCCAGCTCCCCACGCTCAAGCTCTTCAAGATCCGCATGGACCTCGAGATGCAGGGCGACACCAAATCCCTCGCCTCGCAGGGCAAGGTCGAGGAGGCGGTCGAGCTCGAGCGCCAGAGCTACGACCAGTTCGACCGCGACGTCGTCGTGGCGACCCAGGGCAACCTCCCCGTCGTCCCCGAGCCGTGGGCCCCGGCGGCCGAGCAGCTCGGCATCCCTGTCGATGACCTGCTCGCGCACCTGCGTGGAATGAAGGAGCGCGGCCTGCTGCGCCGCGTGGCCGGGATCCTCTTCCACCGCCGGGCCGGCTTCTCGGCCAACGGGATGGGCGTCTGGAAGGTGCCCGAGGACCAGATCGAGGAGATCGGCCCGCAGATGGCCGCCTTCCGCGGGATCTCCCACTGCTACCAGCGCCCGACCTACGAGGACTGGCCCTACCAGGTCTTCACCATGGCTCACGGGCGCTCCAAGGAGGAGTGCGACGCGATCCTCGACGCCATCGCCGCCCAGTTCCCGATTGAGGACCGCGCCACCCTCTACTCGAGCACCGAGTTCAAGAAGGTCCGCCTCCTCTACTTCACCGACGACTTTCGCAACTGGGAACACGAGTACGCCGGCGTCTGAGATGGGCGTCTCGCTGCGCGACACCCGCTCGGAGGAGCTCTACGCCCGCGCCCGCCAGTACCTCCCGGGAGGGGTGAACTCACCGGTCCGGGCGATGGGCGCGATCGGGCGCGACCCGATCTTCATCGAGCGCGGCGTCGGCGCGGAGATCACCGACGTCGACGGCAACACCTACGTCGATTACGTCTGCTCGTGGGGGCCGCTGATCCTCGGCCACGCCAACCCGGAGGTCGTCGCGGCGATCGACGAGGTTGCGGCCGGCGGCACCACCTTCGGCGCGCCGACGGCGATCGAGGTCGACCTCGCCGAGGAGGTCTCGCGCCGGGTTCCCGGCATCGAGATGCTGCGGATGACCAGCTCCGGCACCGAGGCGGCGATGAGCGCCATCCGCCTGGCCCGCGCGGCCACCGGGCGCACCACGCTGCTCAAGTTCGCCGGCGCCTACCACGGCCACCTCGACGGCCTGCTCGCCCAGGCCGGCAGCGGGCTTGCCACCCAGTCGCTGCCCACCAGCCCGGGTGTCCCCGAGGCGGCCACCGCGGCGACGGTCGTCGTGCCGTGGAACGACCCCGGCGCAGTCCGTGAGGCGGTCGGCGCCAACGAGCTGGCGGCGATCCTCGTCGAGCCCTACCCGGCCAACATGGGCCTCGTGCCCCCTCAGGAGGGATTCCTCGAGCTGCTGCGCGAGCTCGCCGACGAGAGCGGCGCCCTGCTCGTCTTCGACGAGGTGATCTCCGGCTTCCGCGTGGCTTCCGGCGGCGTCCAGGAGCTGGCCGGGGTCGTCCCCGACCTGACCGTGGTCGGCAAGATCCTCGGCGGTGGCCTCCCCGCCGCCGCCTACGGCGGCTCGCGCGAGCTGATGGAGCTCATCGCGCCGGCCGGCGAGGTCTACCAGGCCGGCACGCTGAGCGGTAACCCGCTGGCCGTGGCCGCCGGCCTGGCCACGCTGCGCCAGCTCGACGAGGCGGCCTACGCCCGCCTGGCCTCCACCACCGAGACCCTCGCCGAGGGGCTGCGGGCCGGGGCGCAGGCGGCCGGGGTCCCGGTCGAGGTCGTCGCGGCGACGGGCCTCGTAACCGTATTCTTCAGCGACCGGCCGGTCACCGACTATGCCGGCGCCCAGGCCAGCGACACCGAGCGCTACGGGGCCTGGTGCCGCGAGCTGCTGGCCCGCGGGGTCTACCCGCCGCCGTCGCAGTTCGAGGCCTGGTTCCCCTCGATCGTCCACGACTCCGGCCAGCTCGACCTGACCATCGACGCCGCCGCCGCCGCCTTCTCCGAGGTCGCGTGAGCGAAGCGCTCGCCGCCGTCGCCGCCGAGGTCCGCGCCGAGGGCGGCCTGCTCGCCGGTGCCCTTGTGGACGTGCCCGTCGCAGGGGGAGCCGACTGGGGCGCGCTTGCCGCCTCGGGGCCGCGGGCCGGCGACCCGGAAGTCGTGGCGCTGTCGGTCGAGGCGGTTCGGGAGGGTTACCTGCTCCACCGCGGCTGCCCGCGCCTCTTCGACGGCGCCGACCGCGACCTGGCCCTGCTGGCCGGCGACCGCCTCTACGCGCTCGGACTCGCCGGCCTGGCGCGGGCCGGGGAGCTGGACGCGGTCGCCGAGCTGGCGTCGGTCATCGCCTGCTGCGCCCACGCCGCCGCGGCCGGCGACGAGGAGCTAGCCGAGGCCGCCTGGGAGGCCGGTGCCACGGGTATCGGGTGGGGGCGCTCTCCGGTGCTGGCCGGCGCCTGGGAGGCGGCGCGGGCCGCAGAGCCCGGTGCGGCCGGCTTCCTGCGCGATGCGGCGCGCCAGGAACGCGGCGATTTGGCGCAAACGCGCTGACCCGACGGCCTTTCGGGCGCGCCGCGCCGTAAGATTCATCACCGGTACTGTTTGCCCGCCGGGCGACGTGCCCGACTCCATCGTGGCCGATAGAAAAGAACCCAAGAGCAAGTACACGATCGACCGCCAGATCCCGGGCGCTTTCGAGGGTGAGACCGTCACCCGCCGGCGCGCGATGGTGATCGGAGGCCAGGCCGCCGGCGCGGTCGCCGGCGCGGCGATCGTCCTTCCCGCCCTGGGCTTCGCCCTCGGCCCGGTCTTCGAGAAGGAGGACCAGCCCTGGCAGTCGGTCGGCAAGGTTGACGAGTTCAGCGAGGACACCTACGTCCCACGCACCATCACCCTCACGCAGGGGATCGGCGACGCCGGCAAGTCGACGGTCTACATGCGCAAGTACAACCCGAACGTCGACACCGAGAAGCGCGACGAATACAACGAGTACATCGCGGTCTCCACGCTCTGCATGCACCTCGGCTGCCCGGTCCGTTTCACGGCTGCGGCCCAGCGCTTCATCTGTCCGTGCCACGGCGGCGTCTACGACTTCGTCGGCAAGGTGGCTGGCGGCCCGCCGGTCCGCCCGCTTGACCGCTTCTACACCCGCGTCGAGGACGGCACCGTCTTCATCGGCCCGCGGTTCTCGGTCAACAGCGAGCTGCGGCGCTTCTCGCCGCGTGACCCTGGCGAGCCGCTCGACGGCGTTGGCCAGTACCTCTACCCGTCCCGTCCCTCGTTGCGTAAGCTCCCGAATACCTAGGGGAACTAGACGATGCCGAAACTGAAGCTTCCCGCCCCGCCGATCCCCGACCGCGTCGCACCGAAGCCCAAGCGCCCGGGCAAGAAGACCGGCCCCGAGAACCTAAAGGAGCACGCCGGCGAGGCCGGCGCCTCAGCCGTCGACTGGATCGACGAGCGCACCTCGCTCTCCGGCGGAGCACGCTGGCTGATGTTCCGCAAGGTCCCCAAGGGGACCAACTGGTTCTACACGCTCGGCTCGGCCACGATGTTCGCCTTCCTGGCACAGGCGGTTACCGGCGTCTTCCTGGCCATGTACTACGACCCGTCGGCCACCCGCGCCTACGAGTCGATCCGCTACATCAACAACGACGTCTTCCTCGGCGAATTCGTGCGCGGCATGCACAAGTGGGGCTCATCGGTGATGGTGATCCTGATCTTCCTGCACATGGGCCGCACCTTCTTCTTCGGCGCCTACAAGTACCCGCGCGAGCTCAACTGGGTGATCGGCGTCGTCCTCCTGGTGCTTACGATGACCATGGCCTTCACCGGCTACCTGCTGCCCTTCGACCAGCGCTCCTACTGGGCGACGATCGTCGGCGTGAACATCAACGGCACCGGCCCCATCGTCGGTCCGTACCTCTCCGAGTTCCTGC
>JAUMBN010000234.1:0-2222 GCA_032119675.1 Solirubrobacteraceae bacterium
GTCTCCCAGGCGGTCACCGACATGATCTCGGTGGGCGAAACCTCGAGGAGCGAGTAAGCCTTGAAGCCGGGCATGCTCTTGTAAACCGCGATTACCCCATCGGGCTGCTGCACGATCTCCAGGATGTCGGCGGGGGTGCCCTCGAGTACTTCGTAGGTTGCAATGCGCAGATGGTCCATCGGCTTGGTTCCTCTCGGTGTTGGGGGACGGCAAGTTATCCGATCGGGTAACCCCAGGCCCGGCGGTCCTTCTTCCGGCCGGGCCGCGTATTGCGCGCGGCGAGCAGCGGCTCCGTAGCCTCCTTCAGGGCGCATTTCGCACTTTCCGCCTGCGCCCGTAGAAGTGATGATGCACCTTTCCGAACGAATACCCGCCTCGACGTCCGCTGCCGTGCTGATCGCGGTCGGTGCACTCTTCCTTCCCGCCGTCGCCGGAGCACAGGGAGAGGGGGGCGTCGCCCCGAATGACCCGTCGCTCGTCGACGTCGTTCCCAAGCGCTCGGCAATCCTGAAGGCCGCCCGCACCGAGCTCGCCCGCAACGTCCGTGAGCGCAAGGGCAACAACATCCCCCGTTACAACTTCGGCAAGGGCGCGATCGCCCCGTACTCGATCCGCGACCAGTGGTGCGTGGCCTTCGGCTCGTGGACCTGGCAGCAGGCCGGTTACCAGGATTACCTCGGGACCCGCCTGCTGCGCACCTCCTTCGGCGGCAGCCTGCTGGCCATCCAGGTGACCGACCTCGCCCGCTGGGCCAGGCGCACCGGCCACTGGACCCTCCGCGCCACGCCCGGCGACCTGGTGGCCTACGGTGGCTCTCACCTCGGCGTGGTGACCGGCGTCGACCGCAGGGGCCGTGCGGTCAAGTCGATCGAGGGCAACAAGGGCGACGCCGTGCGCACCGTGGTGATCGACATGTCCCGGGTGACCGGCTACGTGAGCCCGACGCCGATCACCGCCGCCCAGCGAGTCGCCCGCAGCTCCTCGCTCGCTGACGTGGACTGAGCTGCGCAGCGCCTGCGCTGTCTCGTAACTGAGTGGTGCTGGAGACGTTCGCCGGGCCCGCGGACGATCACCGCGTGCCATGGAAGGTTCGCGAGGTGGAAAAGAGGCTCCGTCGGGAGGGCTGGACAAAGGTCCGTCAATCCGGATCGCATCAGGTCTGGAAGAGCAAAGACAGGACGAGGACGGCGATCGTGGCGGGGAAGGGGTCGGATACGATGTACGCAGGGACCCTCTCCTCAATCCGGCGGCAGACGGGAATCGAGGACTTTCGATGAATGGCTACCTAGTGATCTACGAGCAGGGCGACGACGGGGGCTGGGGTGCTTATTGCCCGGACCTGCCGGGTGTCGTCGCGGTCGGCAAGTCCAGGGCCAAGGTCGAGGAGCTGATCAGGGAAGCCGTAGGCGCCTACCTCGACGATATGAAGGACGAAGGAAAGCCTGTTCCCGAGCCCGTTTCCGACGCGGGCTTCGTAGCGGTCTGAGACCTCGAGCCATGCGGGTCGAAAGCGTCGGCTACCAGGGCTCGATCGTCGACGCGATCGGGCAGGCCACCGAAGCCGAGCAGGCCGGGTTCGACACCTGGTGGGCCACGGAGACCAAGTCCGACGTCTTCCTCTCCGCTGCCGCCGGCGCCGCCGAGACCGATTCGATCCGGATTGGAACCGGGATCGCCGTCGCCCTCGCCCGCAACCCGATGCTCGTCGCCGTCCAGGCCAACGACATCCAGGCCTTCAGCGGCGGGCGCTTCTCTCTGGGGCTCGGTGCGCAGATAAAGCCCCACGTCGAGCGGCGCTTCTCGATGGACTACTCCTCGCCGGCGGCTCGGATGCGCGAGTTCATCCTCGCCGTGCGGGCTATCTGGAAGACCTGGGAGACCAGCGAGCCGCTCGACTTCCAGGGTGACTTCTACACCCACACCCTCATGACCCCGATGTTCGACCCGGGTCCCAACCCGCACGGCAACCCGCCGGTGCAGCTGGCCGCGGTCGGGCCGCTGATGACCGAGACCGCCGGCGAGGTAGCCGACGGGGTCGCCGTCCACGGCTTCTGCACCGAGCGCTACCTGCGTGAGGTTCAGCTCCCCGCGATCGGGCGGGGACGGGAGAAGGCCGGCAAGCCGATGGAAGGCTTCGAGATCAACACGCCGGGATTCCCGGTGATCGGGGATACCGAGGAGGAGATCGCCGCGGGCATTGCCGCGGCGAAGAGCCAGATCGG
>JAUMBN010000235.1:0-2125 GCA_032119675.1 Solirubrobacteraceae bacterium
TTGCCGAACTGCAGGTTCGCGCTACCCAGGCCAACGCCTCAGCGGCGGCATTGGGGGCGGAGCGGCTGCGCCTGGAGCTGGCGAGGACCGAGCGCGAAATCGGCGCGGCCAAGAGCTCGGGCGGCGATCTTGTCGGCCTCGTCGAGCGCCGTGAGGCTCTCCGCGCACAGATCGAGCGCCAGGTCGAAGCGACGCTCGACCAGTCCCGCAGCGTCGACTGAGCCGCACCAGCTCCGGGGGTGGGACTCGAACCCACAACCTAACGGTTAACAGCCGTTCGCTCTGCCATTGAGCTACCCCGGATCGGCGCGCCATCGCACGCGGCTCTGCATGGTACGCAACCGGCGACCGGGCTCAGCTGCCGGCGAGCTCCTCTATCAGCAGGGCGCAGTGCGAGCCGGCGTCGTTCTCCGCCTCCCACTCGGCAAGCAGCGCCGTTCGGTTCGCCACCGCGCGATCGACGAGCACGCTCTCCGTGGCTCTCGCCAGCGGACCGGCCGTCGCCAGGCGCCGGGGCAGCCTCGTACCAACGCCGGCCCAGGCGATTCGCGCGGCGTTCTCTCCCTGGTCTCCTCCGTCGGGAACGGCGATGGGCACGCATGCCGACGAGAGCGCACGTACGAGTGTTCCGTGGCCTCCGTGACAGATCACTGCATTGCAGAGGGGCATCGTCTTGGCGTAGCTCAGCCACTCGACCACCTTCACCCCGGGGGCGTCGTGCACCGGGAAAGGCGGCGGGCGCCGGTTCCAGGTGGCGATCACCCGCACGCCCTCCAGCCGGGAAAGCGCCTTCAGCGAATTACCCAGCAGTCGCTGCCCCGGATCCTGGGCGGTGGAGGGGGCGACGAGTACGAGCGGACCGTCTCCTCCGGGAAGCTCGACCCTGGGGAATGCGGGCTCCCACATCAGGGGTCCCACAATGTGTGTCCCGGGCTCCGGGGGCCTCGGGTACTCGAGCTGGGGAAAGGTCGCAACCATCGCCAGCGCCCTCGAGATGCCGCCGTGGAATCGGTCGAGGGGCGCGAGCCCGACCCGTCGACGGGTCTCGTTGAGCTCGTCGCGTCCCTGGCGCAGGCCGCGGTCGGTAAGTGCCCTCATGGAGCCCCATGCCTTCCGTCCGAAGCCGGTGCGGGGGAGCCGGGCCCCGACCGAGTAGGGAGGAGCTCCAGGGGCCGTCCGGGGATCGACATGGGGGACAAGCGTCGCAACCGGGATTCGGAGTCGTTCGCCCGCAAGGGAGGGGCCCAGCGTGAGGATGTCGTGGACGACGACATCCGGCCGGGCCGCCTCTATCGCCGGCTGGGTCTCCACGACCGCCTTGACGACCGCCTCGTAGGGCTTCATCGGCCGTTCGCGGGTCGGGAATGTCGGGTATTCCGGCGCCGGCGTGAAGGCCAGCCCTTCGGCCTCGCAGTCCTTCCGCCAGCGCTCCGCGGTCTCGATCGTGACCGAGTGGCCACGGGCCTTCAGGGCCCGCCCGAGGGCGATCATCGGAAAAGCGTGCCCCGGGTCCCCGAAGGCTCCCAGGAAGGCCCTCACGAAATTCTCAGCCGTTCAGCTCGGCGAGCAGCCGGAGCTGCTCGATGCGCTCGTCCCGCGTGAACGCGATGGGGGAAACCCCCAGCGTGCCGACTCCGGCATCCCGGTATGCGGCGATGCGATCCCTCACGAGATCGGCGGGCCCGCAGAGCGAGACCATGTCGATCAGATCGTCGGGGATCGCGGCCATCGCCTCGTCCTTCTTGCCGTCGAGGTACAGGTCCTGGATCTCACGCGCCTCATCCTCGAAGCCGTAGCGCTGGACCAGCTGGTTGTAGAAGTTCTTGTCGCGAGAGCCCATCCCGCCGACATAGAGCCCGATGAACGGGCGCATCAGGTTCCGTGCGGTCTCCAGGTCGTCGGAGATATAGGCCTGGACGGTAGGCGCGATCTCGACGTCGCCGAGCGTCTTGCCCCCTCCGGCCCTCTCCACGCCCTTCTCGAGCTCGCCCCGCATGATCGACACGTGCTCCGGTGAGAAGAGCGTGGGGATGACGCCGTCGGCAATCTCGCCGGCGAGCTGTGTGTTCTTCGGGCCGATGGCGGCGATGAAGATCGGGATCTCGTCCTGGACCGTGCCGATCGT
>JAUMBN010000236.1:0-2900 GCA_032119675.1 Solirubrobacteraceae bacterium
GCATGTTGTGGGTGACGATCACGATCGAGACCGTCTCCTTGAGCTCGTGCATCAGGTCCTCGATCCGGCCGGTGGAGATCGGGTCCAGCGCCGAGCAGGGCTCGTCCATCAGGAGCACGTCGGGGTCGGTGGCCAGGGCGCGGGCGATGCAGAGCCGCTGCTGCTGGCCGCCCGACATCCCGAAGGCGTTGTCCTTGAGGCGGTCCTTGACGTCGTCCCAGAGGGAGGCGCGACGCAGCGCGGTCTCGACCAGCTCGTCCATGTCGCCCTTCATCCCCTGGACGCGCGGGCCGAAGGCGATGTTCTCGTAGATCGACTTGGGGAAGGGGTTGGGCTTCTGGAAAACCATCCCGATCTTCTTGCGCACCTGGACGGCGTCAACGTCGCCGGCGTAAAGGTCGACGCCGTGGTAACGGACCGTGCCGGTCACCGAGGCGGCCGGGATCAGGTCGTTCATCCGGTCAAAGCAACGCAGGATCGTCGACTTGCCGCAGCCCGAAGGGCCAATGAAGGCGGTGATCTCCTTCTCGGGCACCTTCATGGTCACGTCGAGGACCGCCGGCTTTCCCGAGTAGCTCACCGAGAGGTCCGCGGTCTCGAAGACCGGGTTGTGGATCGCGTCGTCGATGACGTCGTGGTGCGCCACCTCGGGCACGGGAGCGTGAGGCATCCCGGCGGGGACCGCGGGCACCTCTCCCGGGAACCCTGCCTCCTCCTCGGCCTGGCGCTGGGGATCCTCGCTCACGCGGTGAACCATAGCTTCGGAAAGCCCGTCTTCGGGGTACATCTTCACCACTTCCTCTGGTAGCGATTACGGAGCCAGATCGCCAGCCCGTTGAGGACGGCGAGAATCACGAGCAGGACGATGATCGCCGCCGCCGCGAGGGCCCTGAATTCCTCGCCGGGCTGGGAGGTCCAGGAGAAGATCTGGAGCGGCAGGGCGGTGAACGGCGAGTCGAGCCCGGTGGGGTTGAAGGCGACGAAGGTTGCCGCCCCGACGAGGATCAGGGGAGCCGTCTCGCCGATCGCGCGCGAGACCGAGAGGATCACGCCGGTGGCGATTCCCGGCACCGACGCAGGAAGGATCTGGCGCCAGATCGCCTGCCAGCGGGTTGCCCCCAGGGCCAGGGCACCCTCCTTGATCGATGGCGGGACGGCCCGGATCGCCTCGCGGGTGGTGATGATCACGACGGGGAGCACCACGAGCGAAAGGGTCAACCCTCCGGCCAGGACCGTGCGCCCCAGCGAGAGCGGGCCTCGCACGAAGTAGGCCAGGCCGAGGATGCCGTAGACGATCGAGGGGACCGCGGCGAGGTTCTGGATATTGACCTCGACCACCCGGTTCCACCAGCGCTCGGTGTCGGCGTACTCCTCGAGATACAGGGCCGATGCCACGCCGAGCGGGATGATCACAGCGCCGACGATCAACATCAGCCAGAGCGTGCCGGTGATCGCCGACTCGATCCCCGCCTTCTCCGGGAACGCGGAAGGGAAGCTTGTGAGGAACTCAAGGCTGAGACTGGGCGCGCCGTCCAGGAATGTGGTGACCAGCAGCACGGCCAGGACTATCAGGCCGATACTCGTCAGGACAATCAGAATCGCCTTGAAGGCGCGGTCCCTGGCCTGGCCGCCGGCCGGCGGCCGACCGATTACGTCCTCTGCCGGGCGGTCGCGCTCGTCGATGCTCGCCGTGGTCATTCGTACACCTGCCGGTACTTGCGCACGAACCGGATCGAGATCAGGTTGATGACGAGAGTCATGATGAAGAGGGTGAAGCCGACGGCGAAGATCGCCTTGTAGCCGGTGGAGCCGGTGGGAACGTCGCCCTTGCCGGTGGCGCCGATGAACGCGGTCATCGTCTCCATCGGCTTCAGCGGGTTGAGCGAGGTAGTCGGAATCTGCCCGGCGGCGATCAGGACGATCATCGTCTCGCCCACGGCCCGCGAGGCGCCGAGAACGATCCCGGCGACGATCCCTGAGAGAGCGGCGGGTATGACCACCCGGACCGCGACCTGACGTCGGCTGGCCCCCATCCCGTAAGCCCCTTCGCGCAGGGCCTGCGGAACGGCGGCCATCGCGTCCTCGGCGACCGAGGCGACCGTCGGGATGATCATCACGCCGACGATGATCCCCCCGGCCAGGCCGTTGAATACGGCGACATCGAGCCCGAGGATGTCGTTGAGGATCTTCGGGGTGAAGAAGGTGAGGGCGAAGTAGCCGAAGACGACGGTCGGGACGCCGGCGAGCAGTTCGAGCGTCGGCTTGACGGTCTTGCGCACCCTGGGGCTTGCATACTCGCTGAGGTAGGCGGCGGTGCCGATGCCCAGGGGCACGGCGACGACCATCGCGATCAGCGTGATGATCAGCGTCCCCTGGACGAGGGGCCGAATGCCGAACTGCGGGTCCGAGAAGAGCGGCGACCACTCGGGGCCGGTCAGGAACTGCCCGACCTTCACCGCCTTGTCGGCGAAGAACGCAAGCGTCTCGCCGGTGAGCGAGACGATGATCCCGATCGTTACCAGGACCGAGGTCGCGGCGGCCGCGGCCAGGACGACCGCGATCGCACGCTCCCCCAGGCGCCGTCGGGGAGCGCCGAACACCTCGCGGGCGCTCGAGCTCCCCGACGGGGCCGGTGTGGGGCTTACTGCCAAGCGACCCTTACGCGGCCGGAGCGGCCTCGTCCTCGGCCTTGGTCAGTTCCTCCTGGGCCTTGCTGGCCTGCTCGGAGGTCATCGGCACGATCTTCGCCGTGGTCGCCGCCTCTTCGGCATTGGCGAGCGCGTAGTCGATGAACGCCTTGACCTGCGGCTTGTCGGCCAGCGCGGCGGCGTTCACGTACATGAAGATCGGACGCGAGAGCGGCTTGTACGAGCCGTCCTGGATCGTCTCGATCGACGGCT
>JAUMBN010000237.1:0-2650 GCA_032119675.1 Solirubrobacteraceae bacterium
GCAGGCGGGCGACGGCAGCCTCTGTCGCTTGCGCGCTCACGTCAGCAATCGTCGCACAGCGCGGCCGCCCTCAGCCGTCGTGCGGCGCGGGCAGCCAGGCGCGCAGGTACTCGGCCTGGCCCTCGGTGAGGCTGTCGATCTCCACGCCCAGCGAGTCGAGCTTCAGACGGGCGACCTCGCGGTCCAGCTCCTCGGGCACCGGGTGGACGCCCGGCTCCAGGCGGTCCTCCCCGGCCAGCCGCTCCAGCGCCAGGGCCTGGAGGGCGAAGGAGAGGTCCATCACCGCCGCCGGGTGGCCGTCGGCGGCGGCAAGGTTGACGACGCGGCCGTGGGCCAGGAGGTTGAGCCGGCGTCCGTCCACCAGATACTCCTCCACAAGCGGGCGCACCTCGCGCCGGGACGCGGACGCCGCGTCAAGCGCCGCGAGGTCGACCTCGACGTCGAAGTGGCCCGCGTTGGCGATGATCGCGCCGTCCTTCATCGCCGCGAAGTGGCCGGCCCCCAGCACGTCCCGGCCGCCGGTGACGGTGATGAAGATGTCGCCGCGCAGGGCGGCCTCCAGGGCGGGCATCACCTCGAAGCCCTCCATCCGGGCCTCCAGCGCCCGCATCGGGTCGACCTCGCAGACGATGACGTTGGCGCCCTGGCCCTTGGCTCGCAGCGCGATTCCCTTGCCGGTCCACCCGTAGCCGAGCACGACGACCACCGACCCGGAGAGCAGGACGTTGGTGGCCCGGACGATCCCGTCCAGCGCCGACTGGCCGGTCCCGTACCGGTCGTTGAAGGCCCGCTCGGTCCGTGACTCGTTCGCGGCGATGACCGGGACCTTCAGCGTTCCCTCGGCTTCCAGGCGCCTCAGGCGCACGAGGCCGGTGGTCGTCTCTTCCGTGGCGCCGACCAGCTCGTCGGCACCGCCCTCGGCCTCGTTGAGGGCGCCGATGAGGTCGGCCCCGTCGTCGATGGCCAGCTGGGGCCCGAAGGCGACCAGGGCGGCAACGTGCTCGGCGTAGCGGTCGAGGGTCTCCCCGTGGACGGCGTGGACCGCTACCCCGTCCTCTTCAACGAGCGCCGCCGCCACGTCGTCCTGCGTAGAGAGCGGGTTGGCGGCGGCCAGCGCCACCTCGGCGCCGCCGGCCACGAGCGCCCGGACGAGGTTCGCCGTCTCGGCGGTTACGTGGAGGCAGACAGAGACCCGCCTTCCCTCCAGCGGCCGCTCCTGCGCAAAGCGCCCGGAGACCCGGGCCAGCACCGGCATCTGCCCCGCCGCCCACTCGACCCTCGCGAGCCCGGAGGCCGCGAGGGTCAGGTCGGCAACATCGTGGCCGGGCAGGAGCCCGTCCTCCTAGTAGCGGTAGGTGTCCGGCTTGTACGGACCCTCGACCGGCACGCCGATGTAGGCGGCCTGCTCGGGGGTCAGCGCGGTCAGCTTCACCCCGAGGGCGTCGAGGTGGAGCCGGGCGACCTTCTCGTCGAGCTTCTTCGGCAGGACGTAGACCTCGCGGCCGTAGTCGGAGTTCTTCGTGAAGAGCTCGATCTGGGCGATCACCTGGTTGGTGAATGAGGCCGACATCACGAACGACGGGTGGCCGGTCGCGTTGCCGAGGTTCAGGAGCCGGCCCTCGGAGAGGACGATCACCGAGTGACCATCGGGGAAGCGCCACTCGTCGACCTGCGGCTTGATGTTGATCCGCTCGACCCCGTCGAAGCCGGCCAGGCCCGCGATATCGATCTCGTTGTCGAAGTGGCCGATGTTCCCGACGATGGCCTGGTGCTTCATCTTCGCCATCTGCTCGGCGCCGATGATGTCCTTGTTGCCGGTCGTGGTGATGAAGACGTCGGCGGTCGGGAGCTCGTCCTCGAGCGTCGAGACCTGGTAGCCCTGCATCGCGGCCTGGAGCGCGCAGATCGGGTCGATCTCGGTGACGATCACCCGGGCACCCTGGGCGCGGAGCGATTCGGCCGAGCCCTTGCCCACGTCCCCGAAGCCGCAGACCACGGCGGTCTTGCCGGCGAGCATGACGTCGGTCGCGCGGTTGATCCCGTCCACCAGCGAGTGGCGGCAGCCGTAGAGGTTGTCGAACTTCGACTTGGTCACCGAGTCGTTGACGTTGATCGCCGGGAAGAGCAGGTCGCCGTTCTCGGCCATCTGGGTCAGGCGCAGGACGCCGGTGGTGGTCTCCTCGGTGACGCCCTGAATCCCCTCGGCCATCTTCGTGTAGCGGTCCGGGTGCTCGGCGACCGAGCTCTGCAGGAGCGTCAGGAAGACCTGGAACTCCTCGGACTCGGCGTCGTCCGGGTTGGGGACGGCGCCGGCCTTCTCGAATTCGACGCCCTTGTGGATCAGCATCGTTGCGTCGCCGCCGTCGTCGAGGATCATGTTGGGACCACCGTCGGGCCAGTTGACGGCCTGCTCGGTGCACCACCAGTACTCCTCGAGCGTCTCGCCCTTCCAGGCGAATACCGGCACGCCACGGGGCTCCTCGGGAGTGCCCTCGGGGCCAACCACTACCGCCGCGGCGGCGTGGTCCTGGGTCGAGAAGATGTTGCAGCTCGCCCAGCGGACCTCGGCGCCGAGCGCGACGAGCGTCTCGATCAGCACGGCGGTCTGGACGGTCATGTGCAGGGAGCCGGTGATCCGGGCGCCCTTGAG
>JAUMBN010000238.1:0-1958 GCA_032119675.1 Solirubrobacteraceae bacterium
GACCAGCGACCTCGTCTACGACAAGCTGACCACCGACAACCCGATCGACCTGACCCGCTACCAGGTGGCCAACTGCTACATGGGGCGTTCCGGCCTGATCAACTCCGGCGGCGCCTCGTCGGGGGCCACCGACCTGGCCGAGGCGGTCAAGACCGCCGTCGTCAACAAGCGGGCCGGCGGCATGGGCCTGATCTCGGGACGCAAGGCCTTCCAGCGGCCCATGGCCGAGGGCGTGGAGCTCCTGAACGCAATCCAGGACGTCTACCTCTCCGACGAGATCACCGTCGCCTGAGCGCGGCAGGCGTTACGAAACCCAGGAGGTACTCGCCTTCGGGCCGGCGACGGGCCGGGCCGATGGGTACGGGCCGGTAGCTTCGGGGTCGTGAGGGCCACCGCAACAACGCTCCTCATCCTGGGCTGCGCCGGGACGCTTGCGGCCTGCGGTCAGGACGACAGCGAGTTCACCGGCCGCGTCCAGCGCGTGGTCGACGGCGACACGATCGTCGTCAGCGGCCCCGGGGGCAGCGAGCGGGTCCGCTACATCGGGATCGATACGCCGGAGTCGGTTGCCCCCGGGCGCCCGGTCGAGTGTTACGGCCCCCAGGCGAGCGCCGCAAACCGCCGGCTCGTGGCCGGGCGGAAGGTGAAGGTGGTGCCGGGCGCCGAGCCGCGCGACCGCTACGGGCGGCTCCTCGCCTACGTCTACACCGACGGCGGCCGGCGCTTCGTCAATGCCCGGCTCGTGCGCAGCGGGGCGGCCGACACACTGGCGATCGAGCCCAACACCGAGTACGCCGGGGAGCTCGCGTCCCTGCGCCGCAAGGCGCAGGCGAAGGGCGCCGGCCTGTGGGGTGCCTGCCGCTAGGATCGGAACCGATGGCCTCGCGCATGCGCCAGAGCCTTCGCGAATTCGAGCAGCGGTTTCACCAGGAGACCCGCGACGAGCGCGAACACCACCAGGACGTCTACCACCGGGCCGCGCGGCGACTGCGCAGCCGGAGGGTCGAGCGCACCCACCGCCACGGGACGGTTCGCTTCTTCTTCCTGGTGCTCCTCCTGGTCGCCACCGCCGTGGTCGTGGCGGTCGCGATGTTCCAGACGCTTTACATCGTCATGGGTTAGCCGGGGCGGCGCCTTCGCCACCCCGCCGGCGGGCGCCACCACTCGGCCCTCCGCTACTCTGCCCGGCCATGGCCCGAAAGTCGCTCAAGCCCCAGCTCAACCAGATCCGCATGTGGGTGCGCCAGGGCCGGACCGACGCGTGGATCGCCCACCAGCTCGAGGTTCCCGTCGGCCAGGTGGAGGGCTTCAAGAAGGAGTTCGACCTCGACGAGGAGGCCGGGGCCGAAAACGGCTCGGCCGGCTTCGAAGCCGAGGTCGACCTGCGGGCCGAGGACGAGGCCCTGGTGGCGGCCCGCCTTGAGGAGGAAGAGGCAGCCGCCGCCGAGCGCCGTGCCCGCGGCGAGGAGGAGGAGGAGGAGGAGGAAGAAGAGGTCGAGGACGAGGAGGAGGCCGAGGAGGAAGGCGGCTCCCGCCGTTCACGGCGCTCCCGCCGGGGAAGGCGCGGAGGCCGGCGGCGCAGCGGCGGCCGCGAGCTCGAAGGGACCTTCGACCATGGCGAGGAGGGCTACGGCCTCTGGCTGGACCCTTCGATCGCCGACGACCCCGTCTACGCCGAGCACTGGGCCGGGCAGCGCGCGGTGACGGTGAAGGTCGAGGCCGACCGCATCGTCATCCGGCGAGCCGACTGAGCTACGGACCGGCCTCCAGGCGCCGGCCGCCCGCGAAGTCGACGGCGCCCCGAAGGTAACGGGCGAAGGCGGCGTCGAATAGCCGCCCGTCCCAGCTCCAGGGGTCTTTCGGCGCGGTTCTCCTGGCCAGCTCGAGGCACCACGCAGTGCCGGACTCATAACCGGTCACCAGCTCTTCGGCCGTGAAGGCGCCGCCATAGCGTCGCC
>JAUMBN010000239.1:0-7067 GCA_032119675.1 Solirubrobacteraceae bacterium
GGGAATTTCGGGGGCGCCCTTGGGCCCCGGATTAAGCGCGATGTAGCGGTTGGCCACACCCGACAGCGAGGTGGCGCGAATCGTCGCCGACGACCCTTCGTGCAGCGGCGCGTAGGGCTCCTCGATCTCGACCGTCACGACCGCCTGGTTGTTGTTGGTAAGGCGGATGTCGGTGATCTTCCCGACGCGCCGTCCGCCGACGGTCACGCTGTTGTCGTTTACGAGCTGACCGGCGGTCTCGAAGGTCAGCTTGTAGGTGGCGCTCGAGCCCCCGCCGGTCACTACGACGATGGCCAGGACGACGATTACCGCCAGCGCACCGAGCAGCAGGAGGCGACCGGCCTTCACCGGCGACCCCCCTCTTCGGTCGCGGCGCGGGGAGGTATCGCCCTACTCCATCCCGAGGGGACCCTGCGCCGCACCGGAGAGGAACTGGCGCACGAAGTCGTTGTCGGAATCGAACAGCTCCTCGGCCGGCCCCGATTCGACGATCCGCCCGCGCCAGAGCACGGCGATGTACTCGGCCACGCGCCGGGCGCTCATGATGTCGTGCGTGATGACGGTGTAGGCACCGCCGTTCTCGTCGTGGATCTCCTTGATCAGCTCGCACAGGAGCGCCGTGCGGACCGGGTCCAGGCCGGAGTCGGGCTCGTCGAAGAGGACGATGTCGGGGTCGAGCACCAGCGCCCGGGCGAACCCGGCACGCTTGCGCATACCTCCGGAGAGCTCGTTGGGCATCTTGTCGGCGGCGTCGCTGAGGCCAACCTCCTCGAGCCGCCGGTTGACGATCGCGAGGATCTCCTCCTCGGGCTTGTCGGTGTGCTGGCGGAGCGGGAAGGCAACGTTGTCGAGCAGGTCCATCGACCCGAAGAGGGCGCCGTCCTGGAAGAGGACCCCGAACTTCTTGCGCATCTCGAAGAGCTCCTCGTCGCGCATGCTCGGAACCGACTCGCCGTGAACGAGCACGTCGCCGTCGTCCGGGTACAGGAGCCCGACCATGTGCTTGATGCAGACCGACTTGCCTGTCCCTGAGGGCCCGAGGATCATCGAGATCTTCCCCTCGGGAAGGCCCATGTTCAGCCCCTTGAGGATCTTGTTGCGGCCGAAGGCCTTGTGGACTTCGATGAACTCGACCGCATCCGGCACCCCGGTCGGGCGGTTGAGCCCCGTGTGCCAGCGGTACTCGTCGTCGGGCGCAGCGGCTTCCCGCACCACCTGCACGCGCTCGTCCTTCCTGCTCGGCGAGGACTCGAGCATCTCCTCTTCGAAGACCTGCTGGTTCTCGATCTTTTCCGTGGTCTCGGGCGACTGTCCGCCGTCGGCGGGCAGGTCCTCGCCCGGAGTGCTCTGGTCAGCCATCTCTCATCCTCCAATCGGGGCGCGCGGGTTGGCGCCCCAGAAAACCTGGGTGCCGAGCATCCCGATGAGATGCACGAGCACGATGTTCAGGACCATCGACTTGGCGGTCGCCGTTCCCACCCCGACCGGCCCGCCGCTGGCGGTGTAGCCGTAGTAACAGCCGACGAGAACGATCACGATCGCCATCGCCATCGCCTTCGCCGCGCTGAAGAGGAGGTCGGGAGGGTTCTGGAACTGCCAGAAGATCAGCGAGTACCCGCCGGGCGAGACCTCTCCGATCTGGACTACCACCGCCAGGTAGCTGGCCGCGAAGCCGGCGCCGACGGCCGAGATGTAGAGGAAAGGAAGGACCATCATCGCCGCCAGCAGCCGTGTGCCGCAGAGGAAGGTCATCGAGTCGATGCCCATGACCTCGAGGGCGTCGATCTCGTCGGTGATCCGCATCGAGCCGATCTCGGCCACGATCCCGGTGCCGACCTTGGCGGCCATCATGTAGCCGAAGGCGTAGGGGACGAGCTCGCGCAGGTCGCACCAGGCGGCGAAGACCCCTGCGTAGGCCGGCGAGCCGACGGCGCGATTGAAGTAGGCGCCCTCGATCCCGCACTGCAGGCCGATGATGAAGACCAGGCCCCAGATCACCAGCGTCGAGGAGACGATCAGCAGCCCCGACTGGCGCAGGGCTTCACCGAAGAAACGGAAGACGCGGCCGGTGAAGACCTCGGCCACGACGCTCCCGGTGAACTTCATGATCTCGCCGAAGGAAGCGAGCCAGTCGCGGGGAACGCTCAGCCAGCTGTTGGGTTGCATCCCCGTCCCCCTACCTGATGACGTTGATCTCTGGGTGGGTGGCCAGGAGCGTCTGCGTGAAGACGTAGTTGAAGGCGAAGATCCCCAGGAACGAGATGACGACCGCCTGGTTGACGGCGCGGCCAACGCCGGCGGCGCCTCCTGAGGCGGTCATGCCCTTGTAGCAGCAGACGATCGCGATGATCGCCCCGTAGCCGGTGCATTTGAGAATCGAGCCCCAGAGGTCGGTCACCGATGCGTTCGTGAAGAAGGTCGCGAAGAAGCCGCCCAGCGGGGCGTCATAGACGATCGTCGCGATCACGCCTCCGAAGATGCCAAACAGCAGGGCGTAGATGTCGAACAGCCCGGTGACGAGCATCAGCGCCAGGAACCGGGGCACGACGAGGTTCTTGACGGGATCAACGCCCAGCACCTGAAGGGCGTCAAGCTCCTCCCGGATCTTGCGGGCACCGAGGTCGGCCGTGATCGCCGTTCCGGCTACGCCGGCGAGGACGATGGCCGTGACCAGCGGGGCGAACTCGCGGATCGAAGCCAGCACGAAGAATCCGCCGAGGCGATCCAGGGCGCCGAAGAGGACCAGGAAGTTGGCCGCCTGCAGGCCCGGGGCCCCGTAACCGAAGGCGACCGTCGAGATCAGCAGCGGGAACCAGCAGAGGCGCAGCGCGAAAAGAAACTGCTGGACGAACTCGCCCCCGTAGGGGTAGGGCGGACGTACGGCGGAGACGATCGTCTTGCCGGTGAGGATCATCATGTCCCCGAGCTGCTCGAAGAGGTCCCTGACCGGCGCGACCGCGCGTTCGGCGGTGGTGCTCACGACTCTCCCCTCCTCTCCTCGTGGACCCGGAAAACTTCCCGCAGATATTGCGGATTTGGCATGTTACGACAGGTTGCGGACCCGCCGCAACACATGGCACGACGCCGCCCTCCGCCATGAAGCGCCCCGGCGCCCGGCCGGAGCCCTGACCGCGGTTGGGGGCGGGCCTCTGTGGTAGCGTCGCGCGCCGTGGGGATCAGCTCTTCAGCGGCGAAACGGGGGGCTCTGGCGGCGCTGCTGGCGGTAGCGCTGGCCGGCGTTTCGGGCTGCGGAGGCTCCGAAGTGCGCCAGGACGCCGACGAGCCCAGCGGCGACTACCCGGTCGAGATCACGGAGGTCAAGTTCCCCAGGAAGCAGGGCTTCGGGCAGACCTCGCGCCTGGTCATCGCGGTCCGGAACACCGGCGAGGAGAAGATCCCGAACATCGCCATGACGGTCAACGGCTTCTACTACCGGACCGAGCAGCCCGACGTGGCCGACCCCGCCCGGCCGGTGTGGATCGTCAACCTGCCGCCGGCAAACGGCCAGACCGCGATGGTCAACACCTGGGCGCTCGGGTCGCTCGACCCGGGCCGCACCGCCACGTTCGTCTGGAACCTGACCGCCGTCACCGCCGGCAACCACCAGCTCGACTACCGCGCCGCGGCCGGGCTCAACGGCAAGGCGCGAGCGGTCACCGACTCGGGCGGAGTGCCCTCCGGGACGATCCCGGTCCGGGTTACCCCCAAGCCGAGGAAGTCCTACGTTCTCCCCAACGGCGACGTCGTCGAGAAGGGCGAGTAGCCCGGCGCCGCCCGCAGGCGGCGCCGCGGCGCCTCAGGCCTCGTCGGCGGCCTCGGGGTGGGCCTGCAGGACCTCCGTCCCGGACTCACCGGTCCGCACACGCCAGGCGTTATCGACCGGAATGACGAAGACCTTGCCGTCGCCTACCGCACCGGTACGCCCGTGCTTGAGGATCGTGTCGACCACGGTCTGCACGTCCCCGTCATCGACCACGCACTCGAGCTTGATCTTCGGGCGCAGGTAGTTGGTCAGCTCCGCTCCGCGATAGGTCTCGACGATGCCCTTCTGTCGCCCGGACCCCTTCACCTCGCTGATCGAAAGGGACGGGAAGCCCAGTTCGAGCAGGTCGATCCTGATCGGCTCGAACGCCTCGTGGCGGATGAACGCCTCGATCTTCTTCATCGGTTGCCCTCCTTGTGGCTCGTCATCGCGGAAACGCTTGCCGGCCCGGAGTATCCACCACCGGGCCCCCCTGCGCCGAACCCGGACATCTCAGGCGCCGGGATGAACTGCTCCGGGTACCCGTACATGCCGTGCTCGGAGATGTCGATGCCGGCGTCCTCCTCCGCGGGAGTGACGCGCAGCCCGTAGGTCTTCTTGATCACCCAGAAGACCAGGTAGCTGGTGGCAAAGACGAAGACGAAGACGACAACCACGCCGATCGCCTGGTCGAGGAGCTGCTTGAAGGAGCCCGTGTAAAGGAGGCCTCCCTGCCCGACCGCGTTGTACTCGGCCAGCGCCGGAAGGGTGAAGATCCCGCAGGCGAGCGTTCCCCAGACGCCACAGATTCCGTGCGCGGTGAGGGCGCCGACGGGGTCGTCGAGTCGCTTGTCGATAGCAAGGATCCCCAACGGGACGATGACGCCGGCGATGGCGCCGATCACGACCGCAGCCCAGGGGGCCACGTAGCCCGACGGCGCCGTGATCGCCACCAGCGCACCGATCGCCCCGTTGCCGGCCATGCCGATGTCGATCGTCTTCGTCTTCAGCCAGCCGACCGCGATCGAGGCCAGGACGCCGGCCCCGGTAGCCAGCAGGGTGACGACCGCGATCTCCGCGAAGCGGCCGTCGAAGACCCCGAGCGTCGAGCCCGGGTTGAAGCCGAACCAGCCGATGAAGAGGATCAGCACGCCCAGGCCGAAGAGCGGCATGTTGTGGCCCGGGATCGCCCTCGGCTTGCCGGAGGCGTCGTACTTGCCCCGGCGCGCCCCCAGCAGCAGCAGCACCGCGAGCCCGGCGGTGGCGCCGGTCAGGTGGACCGCCGACGAGCCGGCGAAGTCCTGCGTCCCAACATTGGCCTGCAGCCAGCCCCCGCCGAAGACCCAGCCCGAGGCGAGCGGGTAGATGAGGCCAGCGAAGAAGATGGCAAAGATGACGTAGACGCCGAACTTCACGCGCTCGAGCGTCGTTCCCCAGACAATCGCCAGCGAGACGGCGCAGAAGCTGAACTGGAAGAGCCACTTGGCGTCGATCGTCGCGTCCGAGAAGCCCATGATCGGGAAGGCCGTGGCCGGGTCGCCGAAGTCCCGCAGGAAGAAACCGGTGGTGCCGATGATGTGGCCCGGCTCGCCGCCGAAGGCGAAAGCGAACCCGACCGCCCAGTAAAGGATTGCGGCGATCGAGAAGTTGGTCAGGACCTTCGCAACTACGGTGCCGACGTTCTTCCCACGTGAGAAGCCGACCTCGAGAAGCAGGAACCCGGCCTGCATGAAGAGGACGAGCACGGCCGCGACGACGACCCACATCGTGTTGACGCCGACCGAGTCGGGAAGACCCTCGGCGTTGAAGGTGTCGGCAGCGGCAACCGCGGGCAGCGCCAGCGAGGCGCCGGCGGCGGCGATCAGGGTCTTGACGGCGAAAAGGTGTCTCATCTGGCCTCCAGGTCGGGTGACTGCACGACATACTGGGCACCGGCCGGCCCTGGGGCATTGGACAGATGTCGAAAGATCTCCGCCCAGGCCTGCCACCCGTTACACGGGGGCGATGGCGCGGGACGGCGCCTTGTACGGATGGATAAGGTCAGCGGACGGGCGGCGTCGTAGCTTTTCAGACGCTTTCCCGACCCAAACCGCTTCCAGGAGGAACCCCAGCAGATGCCCGCCAAGACCCGCCAGCACAACGTCCTTGCCGCCCAGTGGACCGCCGACGGGGGTGCCGTCGAGCACGGCGCGCTTACCGCCCCGGGCTCCAACCTCTACGGCATCGACGTCTTCAGCACCGCCGTACAGGAGCAGCGGCTGCCCAAGACGGTCTTCGCCAAGCTCCAGAAGACGCTGAGCGACGGCGAGCCCCTCGACCCCAAGCTCGCCGACGCGGTGGCCAAGGGGATGCGCGAATGGGCGATGGAGAAGGGCGCCACGCACTACACGCACTGGTTCCAGCCGCTGACCGGCCTGACGGCCGAGAAGCACGACTCGTTCTTCGAGCCGGTTGGCGAGGGCGAAGCCCTTGCGCAGTTCTCGGGCAAGGAACTGATCCAGGGGGAGCCGGACGCCTCCTCGTTCCCGACCGGCGGCCTTCGCGCGACCTTCGAGGCCCGCGGCTACACCGCCTGGGACCCGAGCTCACCGGCCTTCGTCCTGCACAACCCCAACGGCGCGGTGCTCTGTATCCCGACCGCGTTCGTCTCGTGGACCGGCGAGGCGCTCGACAACAAGATCCCGCTCCTTCGCTCGATGGACGCGCTCTCCAAGTCCGCTACCCGCGCGCTTCGGGCCTTCGGCGACAAGAAGGCCGCCCGCGTCTTCACGACGGTCGGACCCGAGCAGGAGTACTTCCTGATCGACGAGCAGTACTTCTACGAGCGTCCGGACCTTTACACCACCGGGCGCACGCTCTTCGGCAGCAAGCCCCCGAAGGGCCATGAGCTCGACGAGCACTACTTCGGATCGATCCCCGAGCGGGTCCTGGCCTGCATGCTGGAGACCGAGCAGGAGCTCCAGCGCCTCGGCGTGCCGGTAAAGACCCGTCACAACGAGGTCGCCCCGGCCCAGTACGAGCTGGCGCCGATCTTCGAGAACTCCAACGTCGGCTCCGACCACCAGCAGCTGACCATGCAGGTGCTGCAGAACGTCGCCCGGCGCTACGGGCTGGTCTGCCTGCTCCACGAGAAGCCCTTCGCCGGCGTCAACGGCTCGGGCAAGCACAACAACTGGTCGATGGGCACCGATACCGGTGCCAACCTCCTCGACCCGGGCGACACCCCGGCCGAGAACATCCAGTTCCTCTTCTTCTGCGCCGCCGTCATTGCGGCGGTCGACCGCCACCAGGAGCTGCTGCGGGCGACCGTGGCCAACGTCGGACA
>JAUMBN010000240.1:0-2948 GCA_032119675.1 Solirubrobacteraceae bacterium
GGCCTGAGCGAAACCCCGAAGAGCTCCTCCACCCGCCCGGCTATCTCGCGGGCGAAGGCGACGAGCTCCGCGGCCGTGGCGCCGCCCCGGTTGGTCAGGGCGAGGACGTGCTTTCCGGAGAGCGCGACCGCTCCCCGCGACTCCCCGCGCTGGAAGCCGGCCTTCTCGATGCACCAGGCCGCCGAGCTCTTCACCTCGTCCCCGCCGGCAGGGAACCTGGGCGGTGCGGGCAGCCCGAGGGCCGCGGCGCGAACGGCGAACTCTTCGAACTGCCCCGCCCCCATGACCGGATTGGTGAAGAAGGAGCCCGCGCTCCAGGTGTCGTGGTCGGCGGCGTCGAGGACCATTCCCTTGGCCCGGCGCAGGCCGAGCACGGCCTCCCGGACCGCGGCGGAGTCTGCCTCCTCCCCGGTCTCCACGCCAAGGGCTCCGGCGAGCTCTTCGTAGGCGGCCGGGGAGCGCCCCGCGGGGTCGAGGGCGAAGGTGACGGCGAGAACCACCAGCGAGCTGTCCCCGCGCAGGGCGCTCGTCCGGTAGCCGAAGCTGCACTCATCGGGCGCCAGGGCCCGCACCGTGCCCGCCCTGCGGTCGAGCACCCGGACCGACTCGATCGTGGACGAGACCTCCTGGCCGTAGGCGCCGACGTTCTGGATCGGGGTCGCGCCGACCGTCCCCGGAATCCCCGAAAGGGCCTCGATGCCGGAGAGGCCGGCGGCGACGGTTGCGGCGACGAAACCGTCCCACGGCTCGCCGGCGGCGGCCTCGAGGAGGACGCGGCCGTCGCCCGCGCCGGCCTCCCGGTGGCCGCCGTGGCCCACGTGCACCACCGTGCCGCCGAACCCCTCGTCGGAGATCACCACGTTGCTCCCGCCGGCCAGCACGAGCAGGCGGTCCCCGGCCACGTCGGCGGCGGTTACGGCCTCGACCAGCTCCTCCTCGGTCCCCGCCGAAACCAGCCTGCGTGCGGTACCCCCGATCCTCAGGGTCGTCAGGGGGCCCAGCGGAACCTGCTCTCTCGCCTGCGCCACGCCGCGGAGGGTATTCGCGCGTCCCGCCGTCAGGGCAGGTCGCGCCGTCAGGGGGCCGCGGGTACGGGCGGCGAGGTCATGCCGCTCTCCTCGCAGGCCTGCTGGAGGAGCACGTTCAGGCGAACTCTCTCCTGCTCGGCCTCCGGGGTGCGACCGCGGCCGGTGGAGCGGTCGAGGAGGTTGACGACCTCGTCGGGGTCCTCCTCGAGGTCGTAGCACTCGTACTCGGGAGCGACTACCTGCTCCGGGTCGAGGTAGACCGCGTACTTCCAGCGGCCGTCGAAGACGCAGCGAACCCGGTTGGGCTGCCCCGGGGCCTCCTTGAGGGCGGTACCGGACTGGTGGTCGTCATAGGTGAAGAGCACGTGATCCCTGACGCGCTCGCTGCCACCCCCGCCGGCGATCGGCGAGAGGTCCACCCCGGTCTCCTCCACCGCCTTCTCGTCCGGGGTGGCAGCGGCGGCCAGGACCGGCGTCAGGTCACAGCCATCGAGCGGGGCGTCGGTCTGCGTTCCGGCCAGGTGCAGGAAGGTGGGGACGATGTCGACGAGCGAGGCCAGGGCGTCGGTCCGCGCCGGCTCGGTGAAGCAGGCCGGGTTGGAGACAACCAGCGGCACGCGGATCGTCTCCTCGTAGGCGTTGAAGACCTTCTGGCGCAGGCCCCCGTGGGACATGCCCATGTCGCCGTGGTCGGAGGTACGGGCGATCACTGTGCGGGCGCGCAGGGACTCGGGGTCTCCCGGATCGCCCAGGGCCTCGAGAACGCGGCCGATGTGGCCGTCGACCACCCGCTGGAGGTGCGCGTAGAAGTTGACGTAGTCGCGCTGCTGGCCCCGGTTTTTCAGGGGCCCGAGCACTCCATCGAGCCCCAACCGGACCATCGAGTGAACACCGGGCTTCTCCCTGAGGTCTTCGTCCACAGAGGGAGGCAGCGGCAGGTTGAGGTCGGCAAACTCCTCGCGCCCGTAGCCGCCCTCGCGGTAGGTCTCCGGGTAGGCGAGAACGTCATGGGGGTTGATGAAGGAAACGATCAGGCAGAACGGCTCGGGCAGGTCCTCGCGGGCGAGGAAGGCCTCGACCTGGCGGGTGTAGACCTCGTCCCACCCCTCTCCCGGGCCGCCGTTGCCGCCCCCGAAGTTCTCCGGCAGGATGTCGCCGCCGGCGTCGGCCGGCTCCCAGCCGCTGAAGCCGAAGTCGCGCTCGATCCTCTCTCCGTCGGCCATGGTCCAGCTCTCGCCGTTCAGCGGCTTGGTCAGGTGCCACTTCCCCCGCATGGCAACGTGGTAGCCGCCCTCGCGCAGCATCGTGGCCAGCGTGTCGATCCCGGCCGGCAGCTCGGGCTCGTCGCCGCTCTTTGGGCCCAGGCGGAAGATGTTGCGCAGGATGCTGCGCCGCACCCGTGCCGCCTTGACCGCACCGTCGCGGACCGCGCGGCGCGCCTTGGGCAGGACCCACGGGAGGGCCTTCGGGTTGCTCCAGACGTGCGGCCCCTCTGTGAGGGTGAGCGTCACGCCATGGCGCGACGGGTAGGTGCCGGTCAGGAACGAGGCGCGGCTCGGGGAACACATCGCCGTGGCGGTGTAGGCCCGGTCGAAGGTCACGCCGGTCCGACGAAGCTCGGCATCGGCCGGTGTCAGCCGGTCGAGCCACTCCTGGTCGACGTCGCCCCAGTGCATCGGCGGTCGCTGCTGGTCGGTGATGACCAGCACGAGGTTCGGCGGCCTCTCGGTTCGGGCGGGCATCGGCCCGGAATGCTAGCCGCGCACTGGATGCGGGCGGGACGCCGTCCGGCGTCCCCGCTCAGGGGATCCGCCCGGTCTCGTTCCAGTGGGTAATAACCGGCCGGTCGTGCTCGAAGCCGAGCACGCAGACGGCGGCGGTGCCGAGGTTCAGGAGCACTCCGTCCTCCGGCGGCAGGCC
>JAUMBN010000241.1:0-6119 GCA_032119675.1 Solirubrobacteraceae bacterium
GCGGTGGGGTGAACGTGACGGGTTTCCACGGCGCGGGCTGGCGAGGATATTCTCTGGCCATGGCCAAGAACGAGAAGAAGTCCAAGAAGAAGAAGGACTCAAAGGGAGCGTCGCGGTCCGGCCAGGTCCGGGCAGCCGTCGACCAGGCCTTCCAGACCGCGGGCTCGACCCTCAATCGCGACCGCGCCCAGGAGGTAGCCGACGAGCTGGCGACCGCCGCCCAGCGCTTCCGCGACGTTGTCGAGGACGCCCTTCCGCCGACCAGCGAGGAGCTCAAGCGCCTCGGCGATCGCCTCGCGGTGATCGAGCGCCGGCTGGGGGCTCTCGAGCGTGCCGTCCCGGCCTCCAAGCGGGCGACGGCCAAGGCCGCCCCGCGCAAGAAGGCCGCCCCGCGCAAGAAGGCCGCCCCGCGCAAGAAGGCCGCTCCTGCGCGCAAGCCGGCAGCGAAGTCCTCGTCGCGAGCCTCGACCACGCGCCGCAAGAGCTCCAGCTAGTCGCGCCGGCAGCCTCCTGGCGCCCCGCGGGCGGTCGGATCCTGCCGTCATACTCGCCCCCGGATGCCGAAGGAGACCCGGAAGAGCAGCGGCGGCGAAGAGGTCTTCACCGTCGCCGAGGTCGCGGAGCTGACCGGCATCTCGGCCGCGACGCTTCGCCGGTGGCAGGCCCGCGGGCTCTTCCCGGGTATGGACGGCGGGGAGTGGACGCCGGCCCGGATTGCCCAGGCCCGCACTGTCGCGCGGATGCGCGAGCGCGGCCACTCGGTCGATGACCTGGTCGAGGCGGTACAGAGCGGCCGGATGGTCGGCTATGTCGACGAGCTGGCCACCGAGCAGCTCCTGAGCGACCGCTACACGCTCGAGGAGGCTTCGCAACTGACCGGCCTCGACCCCGAGACGATCCGCGAAGCCTTCGCCGCTCTCGGCCTCCCGGAGGCGATCGTCGACAACCTGAACGGCGACGACGTGCGGGTGCTGAGCTACCTGGCCTCCTCGATTGAGTCCGGCTTTCCGCGGGCGGCCCTCCTTCAGGCGATCCGCGTTTACGGGCAGTCGATCGCGCGGATCGCTGACGCCGAGGTGCGCCTGCTCCACCTCCACGTCCACGAGCCCCTGCTGCGCGAGGGGGCGGCAGCCGAGGAGATCAACGAACAGATCGGGAGCCTGGCCTCGAACGTGCTTCCCCTGAGCCTGCCCACGATGGACTACCTGCACCGCCGCTACCTCGCCCATTACCTGGAGCAGGAGATCGTTACCCACCTGGAGGCCGACGAGGGAGGCGTCACGGGCGAGGGGAGGCTGGTCGTGGCGATCGCCTTCGCCGACCTCGCCGGCTACACGCAGCTGACCGAGGAGCTCGGCGACGAGGAGGCCGCCGGCGTGGTCGAGCGGTTCGTCGAGAGGGTGCGGCGCTCGATCCCCGAACAGGCCCGGATCGTCAAGACGATCGGCGACGAGGTGATGATCGTCTCCAGCGACCCGCGGCCGCTGGCCGAGTGGGCGGTCGCCTTTCAGCGCGAGCAGGAGGAGCGTCCCCTCCCGAGAATCGGAATCCACTCCGGTGAGGTTGTCTACCGCGACGGCGACTACTTCGGGCGCGAGGTGAACCTTGCGGCGCGGGTGGTGGCCCGTGCGGCGGCCGGGGAGGTTCTTGTCACCTGGCCGGTGGTCGAGGCCTCTGACGGCGATCTTGCTTTCGACCTGATCGGCGAGGTCCGGCTCAAGGGCTTCTCCAACGCGACCGAGCTCTTTCTCGCCCACGAGCTTTCCGGTAAGCGCCCTTCCGGATCGGCGAAGGCCGCTGCACCGGGCAGGAAGGCCTCGGCCGCCAAGGACGGCAAGGGCGGGAAGAAGGGCGGCAAGAAGAAGGGCGGGCGAAAGCGGAAGTCCGGGAAGGCGAAGAAGTGAGCGCCCGCTGCGAAGAGCTCGCCGCGAGGGTCCGCGCGACCGGGCTGCTCTCTCCCGCCCGCCCGGTCGTGGTGATGCTCTCCGGGGGCCGCGACTCGGTCTGCCTGCTCGACCTCGCGGCGACGATCTGTGGCCCCGTGGCCGTTCGCGCGCTCCACGTCAACTACGGGCTCCGTGACGACGCCGGCGCCGATGAGGCCCTGTGCCGCCGGCTCTGTGCCCGCCTCGGGGTTGAGCTCGAGATCGACGAGGCGAGGGCCCCCGAGGCCGGCAACCTCCAGGCCTGGGCCCGCGACCTGCGCTACGGGGCCGGAGCCTCCCTCGCCGCCGCGACCGGCGCCGACCTGGCGGCCGGCCACACGCTCAGCGACCAGGCCGAGACCGTCCTCTACCGGCTGGCCGCCTCGCCCGGCCGTCGGGCCCTGCTCGGGATGCCGGGGCGCCGGGGCCGCCTCGTGCGCCCGCTGCTGGCGGCCGGCCTGACCCGCGGCGAGACCACGGCGTGGTGCGAGGACCGGGGGCTGGCCTGGGCCGACGACTCCACCAACGACGACGGTCCCTACGCCCGTACCCGGATCCGCCACGAGGTGCTTCCCGCCCTGGAGCAGGTCAACCCTGCAGCAGTCGAGAACATCAGCCGCACCGCCGAGACACTCCGCGACGAGGCTGAGGTGCTCGACATGGTCGTCGAGACGGCACTCGCCGGGCGCCGGGAGATCCCGCTGGCCCACCTGGAGGCGTTGCCGGTGGCACTGGCCCGCCTGGTGGTGCGCGAGCTCGCCGAGGCTTCGACCGGGTGCCCCTGCCCGCGGGCCGCCTCCCGGCTCGACGCGATCCTCGCGCTCGACCGCGGCGCCGGGAGCGCCGCGCTCGACGTCGGCGATGGGGCGCGGGCAGTGGTCGAAGGAGGAGTCCTTCGCTTCGAGCGCTCCCCCGAGCGGTCCCGCGCTGGCGGCAGGTAAGGTCCGCGCCGTGCCGGAAGAGCCGCCGATCGGGGAGATCCTCGTCCAGCCCGACCAGCTCAAGGAGCGCGTCCGCGCCCTCGGCCGCCAGGTAAGCGCCGACTACGAGGGCAAGGACCTGTTGCTGGTAGGCGTTCTCAAGGGTGCCGCCTTCTTCCTCGCCGACCTGATGCGCCAGATCACGATCGAGTGCGAGCTCGACTTCATGGCCGTCTCCTCGTACGGCTCCGATACCGACTCCAGCGGCGTGGTGAGGATCCTCAAGGATCTCGATGCCCCAATCGCCGGGCGCGACGTCCTGATCGTCGAGGACATCATCGACTCGGGGCTCACCCTCCAGTACCTGCTGCGAAACCTCGGCTCCCGCGACCCGGCGACGCTGAAGGTCTGTTCGCTGCTGATCAAGCCGGAGCGGCTCAAGACCGATGTGTCGGTCGACTACGTCGGCTTCGAAATCCCCAACCGCTTCGCGATCGGCTACGGCCTGGACTTCCGCCAGCGCTGGCGCAACCTTCCCTACGTGGCCTCGCTGAACCGCGACAAACCCGGCGTTTAGGCCTGCCTGCGGCTGTTACCCTTCACGACCCTGAATCCAAGGCTCCCCGAGCCCCCGGAGAGGCACTGAACAGACGATGAGCAGGTTCTTCAAGAGCGCGGCATTTCCGATCCTCATCGTCGTCGTGCTCGCGTTCTTCGCGCAGCGGCTGATCAGCACCGGCAACGAGGTCAAGCCGCCGACCTACAGCGAGTTCGTCACCCAGCTGGACAGCGGGGAGCTCAAGTCGGTCGACGTCAAGACCAAGAACAGCACCCTCAACGTCACGCCCCGCTCCGGCGAGCCCTATGAGACCGGCTTCATCGACAGCGCCGGCGACCGCCTTCAGGCCCAGCTGCAGACCGCCGAGGAGCAGGGCAAGCTGCCCGGCGGCTACAACGTCGAGGGTCGCAAGTCCAACGGGCTGTTAACCCTGCTGACCTACCTGCTCCCGTTCCTGATCTTCATCGGGTTCTGGATCTTCCTGATGAACCAGGTCCAGGGCGGCGGCTCGAAGGTGATGTCGTTCGGCAAGTCGCGCGCCAAGCGGATGCCTGTCGACTCGCCGAAGATCACCTTCCGCGACGTGGCTGGGGTAGACGAGGCCGTGGAGGAGCTCCACGAGATCAAGGAGTTCCTCGAAAACCCCAAGAAGTTCCAGGCGCTCGGCGCACGGATCCCGAAGGGCGTCCTGCTCTTCGGCCCCCCGGGCACCGGCAAGACCCTCCTGGCCCGCGCCGTGGCCGGCGAGGCCGGGGTGCCCTTCTTCTCTATCTCCGGCTCGGATTTCGTCGAGATGTTCGTCGGCGTAGGCGCCAGCCGCGTGCGTGACCTCTTCGAGCAGGCCAAGCAGCACTCGCCCTGCATCATCTTCGTGGACGAGATCGACGCCGTCGGCCGCCATCGCGGCGCCGGCATGGGAGGCGGCCACGACGAGCGCGAGCAGACCCTTAACCAGCTCCTCGTCGAGATGGACGGCTTCTCGGCCACCGACAACGTGATCCTCATCGCGGCCACCAACCGCCCGGACATCCTTGACCCGGCTCTGCTGCGTCCCGGCCGCTTCGACCGCCAGATCGTCGTCGACCGCCCTGACCGCAAGGGCCGGGCGAAGATCCTCGAGGTCCACACCCGCGGCAAGCCGCTGGCCCGCGAGATCGACGTCGACACCCTTGCCGGCCAGACCCCGGGCTTCACCGGTGCCGACCTGGCCAACCTGGTCAACGAGGCGGCCCTCCTCTCCGCCCGCCACGGCAAGCGCGAGATCAGCCAGTTCGAGCTTGAGGAGGGGATCATGCGCGTGATCGCCGGCCCCGAGAAGAAGACCCGGGTGATGAGCGAGAAGGAGCGCCTCGTGACCGCCTACCACGAGATGGGTCACGCGATCGTCGGCCACCTGCTCGAGCACTCCGACCCGGTTCACAAGATCTCGGTTGTCAGCCGCGGCCAGGCGCTCGGCTACACGATCTCCATGCCCCAGGAGGACAGGTTCCTCACCACGCGGGCCGAGCTGCTCGACTCGATGGCGATGACGCTCGGGGGCCGCGCCGCCGAGGAGATCATCTTCAGCGAGATCACCACCGGCGCCTCCAACGACCTCGAGAAGGTCACCGCGACGGCCAAGCAGATGGTGATGAAGTTCGGCATGAGCGAGAAGCTCGGGCCCCGCGTCTTCGGGCGCGACCAGGGCCAGCCGTTCCTGGGCCGCGAGTTCAGCTCCGAGCCCGACTACTCCGACGAGATCGCACGCGAGATCGATGACGAGATCCGCCGCGTGGTCGAGAGCTCGCACCAGCGCGCGAAGGACATCCTCAGCCAGAACCGCGAGATACTCGTGACCACCTCGAAGATCCTGCTCAAGCGCGAGACGATCGAGAAGGCCGAGTTCGAGGCGCTGCTCGAGGGCAAGAGCGAGGAAGAGGTCTTCGGCCCCGACGACACCGAGACGCCTTCAGCGGGAGGCATCGCGGCCGAGGGCGAGGGTGCCGAGGGCACCCAGCCCAAGCCGCTCCCTCGTCCCGGCCTGGCCGGCGGCGGCCTCGAGGCTCGCGGCCTCGACCTGCCCGAGAAGCCCGAGCCGGCCTGAGAGGCGGCCAGGGGTCCCGGCCGTGGTGCGACCATGGACGGTGATGGGCGTCGTCAACGTGACGCCCGACTCGTTCTCCGACGGCGGCCTCTGGCTGGACCCCGAAGCCGCCGTGGCCCACGGTCTTGAGCTCCATGCCGAGGGCGCCGCGATCCTCGACGTCGGCGGAGAGTCGACCCGCCCCGGCGCCGACCCGGTCGCCGAGGCCGAGGAGCTGCGCCGCGTCGAGCCGGTGGTCCGTGCCCTCCACGGCCAGGCACCGGAGGCGGTGATCAGCATCGACACGATGAAGGCGCCGGTCGCCGAGGCGGCGCTTGCGGCCGGGGCCTCCTACGTCAATGACGTGACCGCGCTTCGCGGCGACCCGCGCATGGCCGGGGCCGTCGCCGATGCCGGCTGCGAGCTCTGCCTGATGCACATGGCGGGGACTCCGCGGACGATGCAGGAGAACCCCCGCTACGGGGACGTGGTCGTTGAGGTGGCGGCCTTCCTGCGGGAGCGGGCGGACGCAGCTGTCGCCGCGGGGATCGCGCCGGACCGGATCCAGCTCGACCCGGGAATTGGCTTCGGCAAGACGGTGGAGCACAACCTGGAGCTCCTGCGCAGGCTCGACGAGATTGCCGCGATCGGCT
>JAUMBN010000242.1:0-3854 GCA_032119675.1 Solirubrobacteraceae bacterium
TCCCGATGGCCCTTCCCGAAATCACCGACGCAAACTTCCAGGCCGAGGTAGCCGACTCCACCGAGCCGGTCCTCGTCGACTTCTGGGCCCCCTGGTGCGGCCCGTGCAAGATGGTCGGCCCCGTCCTCGAGGAGATCGACTCCGAGCGCAGCGACGTGAAGATCGTCAAGCTCAACGTCGACGACAACCAGCAGACCGCCGCCCAGTACAACGTCATGTCGATCCCGACGATGATCCTCTTCAAGGGCGGCCAGCCGGCCGCGCAGATCGTCGGCGCCCAGCCCAAGGGCAAGATCGAAGAGCAGCTCAACGCCGCTCTCGGCGCCTGAGTCAGGCCTTTTCCACCGCGATAACCAGGTCCCGGCCGTCGATCGCCGTCGCCTCGCCGGCGGCGTCGGCGGCCAGGGTGACCTCGGTGGCCAGCGCCTCGCCGGCCACCAGCGCCTCGTGCTCGCGCACGACGTCGAGCAGCTCCTCGTCGCCGCCCAGCGTGAGCGAGATCCTGTCCTCCACGGCCAGGCCGGCCGCCTTGCGGGCGTTCTGGATCGCGTGGACGATCTCGCGGGCGAGGCCGCGGCGCAGCAGCTCGTCGTCGAGCTGGAGGTCGAGTGCCACGGCGTGTGAGCCCTCGCGCTCCAGCTGGTAGCCCTCGAGCGGCGCCATCGCCATCACCAGGTCGTCGGCGCCGAGCGGGTGCTCATCGCCGTCGATGACCACGCCGACCGTCCCGCCATCACGGAGCGTGGCGGCGACGTGGTCGGGGTCGAGCGCCGCTACCGCCGCGGCGACCTGCGGCATCTTCTTGCCGAATCGCGGCCCGAGGGTGCGGTAGTTGGCCTTCACCTCCCATGAGCCCAGCTCGTCGGCGTCGTCGACGAACCGCAGCTCCTCGACGTTCAGCTCCTCCTCGACGATCTCCGCGTGGCGGCCGATCGCCTCGCGCTCGTTGCCCGCGGCAACCACCACCGCCTCGCGCAGCGGCTGGCGCAGCTTCACCTTCGCCTGGCCGCGGGCGGCGAGCCCCAGGCGCACCGTCTCGCGCGCGGTGGCCATAGAGACCTCGAGCGGCAGGTCGCGCTCGACCCCGGGCTCGGGCCAGTCGCAGAGGTGGACCGAAGGCTCGCTGCCGTCGAGGTTCTCGTAGATCTCGTCGGCGATGAACGGGGTGAACGGCGCCAGCAGCTTGGCCGTGGTGACCAGGCACTCGCGCAGCGTCTCGAAGGCGACCGGGTCGCCGTCCCAGAAGCGCCGCCGCGAGCGGCGCACGTACCAGTTCGAAAGGTCGTCGACGAACTCCTGGATCGCCCGGCCGGCCATCGTCGCGTCGAAGGCCTCGAGCCGCTCGGTCACCTCGGCGACGGTCGCGGCCAGCCGCGAGCGGATCCAGCGGTCCAGCTCGGTCTCCTGCCCCTCGGGCCGGTCCTCCTGGCCGGCGGCGGCGTTCTCGTAGAGGGCCAGGAAGGAGTAGGTGTTCCACAGCTGGCGCAGGAAGAGCCGGACCCCCTCGCCGACGGCGTCCATCGAGAAGCGGTAACCGTCCCAAGGCTGCTTGCTGGTGAAGAAGTACCAGCGGAAGGCGTCGGCGCCGAAGCGGTCGAGAACCTCCCACGGCTCGACCACGTTGCCGAGCGACTTGCTCATCTTGCGGTCGTCCTCGTCGCGGATGTGGCCCAGGCAGACCACCGACTCGTAGGAGCTCTTGTCGTAGAGCAGGGTCGAGACGGCCAGCAGCGAGTAGAACCAGCCGCGGGTCTGGTCGATCGCCTCGCAGATGAAGTCGGCGGGGAAGCGCTGCTCGAACTTCTCCTGGTTCTCGAACGGCGCGTGGTACTGGGCGAACGGCATCGCGCCCGAGTCGAACCATACGTCGACCACCTCGGGCACGCGGTTCATCGCCTCACCGCACTCTGCGCACGGGAAGCTCACCTCGTCGACGAACGGGCGGTGCGGGTCGGGCAGCGGCCGGCCGGAGAGCTCTTCGAGCTCCTCGAACGAGCCGATGCAGTGCAGGTGGCCGTTGGCGCAGCGCCAGACCGGCAGCGGCGTGCCCCAGTAGCGCTCGCGCGAGAGCGCCCAGTCGACGTTGCCGCGCAGCCAGTCGCCGAAGCGCCCGTCGCGGATGTGCTCGGGGTGCCAGTCGATCTTCTCGTTCTCGGCCAGCAGCCGGTCACCGATCTTCGAGGTGGCGATGTACCAGGAGGGCTTGGCGTAGTAGAGGAGCGGGGTCGAACAGCGCCAGCAGTGGGGGTAGGAGTGCTCGTAGTCGCCGGCCCGCAGCAGCTTGCCGCGGGAGCGCAGGTCCTCGACCAGGTCGGGGTCGGCGTCCTTGACGAAGCGCCCGGCGTAGGGGCCGATCCGCTCGTCGTAGGTGCCGTCGAGCCTGACCGGGTTGACCATCTCCAGCCCGGCCTCCTGGCCCAGGCGGAAGTCGTCCTCGCCGAAGGCGACCGCGGTGTGCACCAGGCCCGAGCCGTCCTGCGCGGTGACGAAGTCGGCCGGCAGCACGGTGTGGCCCTTCTCGCCCCAGTCCGAGCCGGGGATGAAGTCGAACGGCGCCTCGTAGGCCAGGCCGACCAGCTCGGAGCCGGGGAAGCTCTCGATCACCTCGGCCTCCTCGCCCAGTACCCGCGAGGCGAGTGCGGAGGCCACGACCTTGGGCGCCTCCTCGCCCGGCACCTTCGCGCGCACGTACTCGAGATCCGGGTCGACGGCGACGGCGGCGTTGGAGACCAGCGTCCATGGCGTGGTGGTCCAGACGATCAGCTCGTCGCCGGCCTGCACCGGCCCCTGGCCGGCCGGCACGCCGAAGCGCACGTAGACCGAGGGGTCGATTACGTCCTTGTAACCCTGCGCGACCTCGTGCGAGGAGAGCGAGGTGCCGCAGCGCGGGCAGTACGGCACGACCTTGTGGCCCTCGTAGAGCAGGCCCTTCTCCCAGATCTGGCGCAGCGCCCACCAGACCGACTCGATGTAGCCGTCGTCGAGCGTGCGGTAGGCGTCGTCGAGGTCGATCCAGAAGCCGATCCGCTCGGTGAGCCGGTCCCACTCCTCCAGGAAGGTGAAGACCGACTGGCGGCACTTCGCGTTGAACTCGGCGATCCCGTACTCCTCGATCTCCTCCTTGGAGGAGATGCCGAGCTCCTGCTCGACGGTGATCTCGACCGGCAGCCCGTGGCAGTCCCAGCCGCCCTTGCGCTCGACGTAGTGGCCGCGCATCGTCTTGAAGCGGGGGTAGATGTCCTTGAAGACGCGGGCCAGGACGTGGTGGGAGCCGGGGCGCCCGTTGGCGGTCGGCGGCCCCTCGTAGAAGACCCACGGCTCCGCTCCCTCGCGGCGGCGCAGCGACTCGGCGAAGACGTCGCGCTCGCGCCAGCGCTCGAGGACGGCCTGCTCCATCTCGGGCAGCGAGGCGGAAGGATCCACCGGTGTGGGGAGCGAGGCCATCGCGGCCATTCTGGCAATCCGCGCGGGGCCGGGCGGGCCGGGGCCGCCGGCGCGCTCAGGCGGCGAGCTTGCGGCAGATCTGCGCGAGCGAGCGCTTCTCGTCGTCGTCGAGGGCGGCGAAGGCCTCGCGGACCCGCTCGCTGTGGCGCGGGAAGCGCCGGTCGACGAGCTCGCGGCCGGGCGGGGTGATCTCCACCAGAACGGTTCGCCGGTCGGCCGGCGAGCGCCGGCGCGTGACCAGTCCGCGGGCGACCAGGCGGTCGATCACCTCGGTGGCATTGGCCTTCGAGGTCTGCATCCGGTGGCGCAGGGCGCGCAGCTCGAGCTCGCCGCCGGCGGTCGACAGGAGGACGAGCACGAAGAAGCCGGTCGACTGCACCCGGGCGCCCTCCAGGTCGCGGGCCAGGCTG
>JAUMBN010000243.1:0-7810 GCA_032119675.1 Solirubrobacteraceae bacterium
GCATCGTCGGCTACCGGGCCACCGACCTGATCCAGGAGCTGGTCAACACCAAGCTGCTTGAGGGCGGCTACCCCGAGGTAGCCCGCATGATCCACGGCCACCCGACCCTCAGCGAGGCCGTCATGGAAGCCGCCCGCGCCGCCGACGGCTGGCTGATCCACGGCTGAGCGGTGGACCGGCTACCCGCCTTCTACTTCGATCTCGCCAGCCTCGAGGCCTACCTGAGCGCCGAGAGGATCCTCTCGCTCATGCCCGCCCCCGTCGAGTGGGTGGGGGTAACCGCCGCGGGGCTCGCCGCCCCGTCCGACCCGGCCACTCAGGTCGAGCTCGCCCGCGACCGAATCGCCTCGCGGGGACTCCAGGAGCTGCGGCTCCCCGACCCGTTCCCCTTCGACTCGCGGCGGCCGATGCTGGCCGCCACCTATTCAAGGCAGATCGGGCGGTCGGTGCCGTTCGCGCTCGCCGCCTGGCGCCAGTCTTTCGCCGCCGGGCGGACGCTCGACGACGACGGCATCGCGATCGCCGGCTCCTCCTGCGAGATGCACCCCACCGCCCTGCTCAGGGCGATCGAGACCGCCACCGTGGCCGATGAGCTCAGCGCGGCCGGCGCGCTGGCCCGCGAGCGAGAGGTGCGAGACGTGCCGGCGGTCTGGGTACCGGGCCAGGACGGCGAGCCCGACCTCGTCTTCCACGGCGACGACGAGCTCGAAGCGGCCGCGGTGGCCGTCGGCGAAAGGGTCCCGGCACCGTGAGCGCCGCCCGCAGTTACGAGGTGAAGGTCACCAGGGCGGGCATTGCGCCCGGCAGGCTCGCCTCGCCGGGCCGGTTCGACCTGGTCGAGGTGATCTCCCTGGAGGACATGGAGGTCGTCCTCTTCTGGGATGTTCCGGCGCGGGAGACCGCCCGGATGGAAGCGGCTCTGCGCGAGGAGCTCGCGCGGATGGGCGAAGGGGAGTTCCTCTCCCGCTGGAGTGCCGTGGTATCCCCCGACGACATCTAGGCGGCGGGCTCTAGGGTCAGCGGTGATGAGCGCAGGCGAGCTGCCAGATCCCGAGACCGCCCGCCGGTGGCTGGAGAAGATGGTCCTGATCCGCCGCTTCGAGGAGCGGGCCGGCGAGCAGTACACCCGAGCGAAGGTCGGCGGCTTCCTGCACCTGGGGATAGGCGAGGAGGCGACGATCGTCGGGACGGTGGCCGCCCTGCGGCCCGACGACTACCTGATCGGCACCTACCGCACCCACGGCCACGTGCTGGCCCGCGGAAGCGACCCGGGGCGCGTGATGGCCGAGCTCTTCGGGCGTGTCGACGGCCTCTGCCGGGGCCGCGGCGGCTCGATGCACATGTTCGACGCCGACGTGCGCTTCATGGGCGGCTACGGAATCGTCGGCGGCAACCTCCCGATCGGTGCCGGTATCGCCCTCAGCAGCGACTACCGGGGGACCGACGAGGTGACGCTCTGCCAGATGGGAGACGGCGCGGTCAACCAGGGGACCTTCGCCGAAACGCTCAACCTCGCGGCGCTGTGGAGCCTCCCCATCGTCTTCATGGTGGTGAACAACCTCTACGGCATGGGAACTGCGGTGGAGCGCCATTCGGCCCAGCCCGACATGAAGCGCCGGGGCGAGAGCCTCGGGGTGGAGGGCGTCGAGTGCGACGGGATGGACGTGGTCGACACGTTCGAGACGGTTTCCAGGGCGGTCGAGACCACCCGCAGCGAGCGGCGCCCGATCCTCGTAGAGGCCGAGGCCTACAGGTTCCGGGGCCACTCGGTCGCCGACCCCGAGGAGTACCGCACCAGCGAAGAGGTCGAGGAGTGGCGCGAGCGCTGCCCGATCCTGCTGTTCGGCAACCGGCTTGAAGAGGCGGGAATCGTCAGCGGCGCCGACCGCGAGCGGATCGACGCCGAGGCGGTCGCCGAGGTCGACCGGGCACTGGAGTTCGCCGAAGCCTCTCCAGAGCCCGAGCCCGGCTCTCTCCACGACGACATCTACGTGCTGGGCGGCCAGGTCCGGGGCTGGTACTCCGACCACCGGGAGGTCGGTCGCAGCACGGCAGGGCAGGAGGCCGCCGGCTGATGCCCGAGATGCGCTACCGCGAGGCCCTGAACCAGGCGCTGGCCGAGGAGATGGAGCGCGACGAGACCGTCTTCCTGATGGGCGAGGACATCGGGGTCTTCAACGGGGCCTTCAAGGTCACCAACGGGCTCCTCGAGAGGTTCGGGGAGAAGCGGGTGCGCGATACCCCGATCTCCGAGAACAGCTTCACCGGCATCGGGGTCGGCGCGGCGATGACCGGACTGCGCCCGGTGGTCGAGATCATGACCGTCAACTTTTCCCTGCTCGCCCTCGACCAGGTGATCAACCACGCCGCGGCGATCCACTACATGTTCGGTGGCCAGGCGACCGTTCCGATGGTGCTGCGGATGCCCGGAGGCGCCGGCAACCAGCTCGGGCCGACCCATTCCCACTCGTTCGAGGCCTTCTTCCTGCAGGTGCCCGGCCTCCTGGTGGCGGTTCCCAGCACGCCGGCCGACGCGAAGGGACTCCTCAAGACGGCGATCCGCGACGACAACCCCGTGGTCTTCATCGAGCACGAGAGCCTCTACGGCAGGCGCGGCGAGGTCCCCGACGACCCCGACTTCACGATCCCCTTCGGGGTTGCTGCCGTGCGGCGGGAGGGGAGCGACGTGACGGTGGTGGGGGTCTCCCGGATGGCGATCACCGCCGGGGAGGCCGCGACGACACTCGCCGACGAGCACGGGATCGAGGCGGAGGTGATCGATCCGCGCACCCTGCGCCCGCTCGACCTCGACACGATCCTCGAGAGCGTGCGCAAGACCAACCGCTGCGTCGTCGTCGAGGAGGGCTGGCCCCACGGCGGGGTCGGCGCCAACCTCGCGGCACTCATTCAGGAGCAGGCCTTCGACTGGCTCGACGCCCCCGTTGCCCGCGTGACCGGTGCCGACCTGCCGATGCCCTACGCGAGGAACCTTGAGCAGCTCTCCTTCCCGCACGGGCAGGACGTGATCGACGCGGTACTCGCCACGGTCGGCCGGGAGGTGGGCGCGCCGTGACCGAGATCGTGATGCCCCGGCTCTCGGACTCGATGGAGGAGGGGACGATCGTCCGCTGGCTGAAGGCCGACGGCGACCAGGTCGGCCGCGGTGAGGAGCTCGTCGAGATCGAGACCGACAAGGCGACGATGCCCTACGAGTCCGATGCCGAGGGGATCCTGCGGATCCTCGTCGAGGAGGGCCGCACGCTCCCGATCGGCGAGGTGATCGCCACGGTCGGCGAGGAAGCAGGGCCGGCCCCCGGCAGGGAAGGCGCTGAAGCGCCCGCGGAAACCGACGCGGCGGCACCAGCAGGTGTGGAGCCTGCCGAGGCCGCACCTGCGGCAGCTCCGCCCGCGCCCCAGCCGCCGGCATCAGCGCAGGCGGGCGAGCGGGTCTTCGCCTCGCCGGTGGCCCGACGGATCGCCCGGGAGAGCGGCGTCGACCTCACCTCGCTGGCCGGCAGCGGGCCCGGCGGGCGAATCGTCAAGGCCGACGTGGAGGCCGCCGCCCAGGAGCCTGCGGGCACTCCCGGCACCCCGGCGCCGGTGCCCCCGGCGCCCGCGCCGGCCGACGGGGAGAGCGGGCGCGGCACGGTAACCGCCACCGAGCCGAGCCGCGCCCAGGCGCTGATCGCCCGCCGGATGGCCGAGTCCCGGGCGACGGTTCCCACCTTCACCCTCGAGACCACGGTCGACATGACGACGGCCGTCTCGCTCCGGGCGGAGATGAAGGAGACGGCGCTCGACGGCGAGCTGGTCCCCACCGTCAATGACCTTGTCGTCAAGGCGGCAGCCATCGCCCTGAGCGAGCAGCCGGGGGCCAACGGCGCCTGGCGGGACGGGCGCTTCGAGCGCTACTCGCGGGTGAACGTCGGGGTCGCCGTGGCCGGCGAGGGCTCGCTGGTGGTCCCGACGGTCTTCGACGCCGACCGCCTCACGCTCGCGCAGATCGCCGAGGCGACGCAGGGCCTGGCCGCCCGGGTTCGCTCCGGCGAGATAACCCCGCCCGAGCTGAGCAGCGGCACCTTCACCGTCAGCAACCTCGGGATGTTCGGGGTTCGTGCCTTCGAGGCGATCATCAACCAGCCTCAGGCGGCGATCCTCGCCGTCGGCGCCGTCCAGGAGAGGCCCGCCGTCCACGACGGCCAGGTCGTGCCCCGGATGCTGATGGACCTCGTCTTGGCCTGCGACCACCGCGTTCTCTACGGGGCCGACGGCGCCCGGCTGCTCGAGCGGATCCGGGCGCTGCTCGAGGCGCCGCTCTCGCTCGCCCGCTGATCAGCGCAGCGAGGAGCCCGGGTTGTCCGGGCCAACGAGCGTCGCGTTGGGCTCCTGGCTTGGGTCGCGACTGACACCGGGCGGGTCCTGGTCGGTGTTGACGTAGACGCAGATCGCCTTCGACGGATCAGGGCCGGGCAGGCAGGTCCGGTAGAGCTCGGGCCCCGCCTTCCAGCTGGAGATCTCCCGCAGGTTGCGCAGGTAGGAGCCTGGGGCCTGGCGGTGGAACCACTCGCGTGCCGCGGCGGCCTGGGCCACGACCTCGTCCTGCTGGCCGGTGATCGCCGGGCGGTGCAGGACGCCGGCCGCAAGGAAGACGATCGACAGCACACCCAGCGCCGCGACCCCGGCCCGGTCGCGGGCGGCAAAGGCCGGGAGCGTCGGACTCCGGCGCCGAAGCCAGATCCCCGCGAGCGGCGCGACGACTGCCACCACGAGCAGGTTCAGGAAGGCCACGATCAGGAACGAGCCGACCGGCCCGATCGAGCGGTCACCGGAAAACGGGAGCAGCCACACCACCAGCGTGTCGAGGGCAACGGCGACGAAGAAGGCCGGCACCAGCCATGCGCCCTTCAGGCGCCAGCGAAGGCGGCGCAACCAGAAGAACCGTTCGTCCCCGTTCCGCACCTCGCTGAGGGTACGCTGGAGGGGCAATGGCGGACTCACGCGACGAGCTGACGGTCGTCCACCTCGGCCGCCTCCCCTACGCCGAGGGCCTGGAGCTCCAGGAACAGGTCCGCGACGCCGTGGAAGAGGGCCGCATCGGTGACACCCTCCTGCTGCTCGAACACGAACCGACCTTCACGGTCGGACGGCGCAGCGGCGAGGGCGAGCTCACGATGGACCCGGGGTGGTACGCGGCACGCGGCATCGAGGTCGTCGAGACCGACCGCGGCGGGAAGGTCACCTACCACGCACCCGGCCAGCTGGTCGGCTACCCGGTCATGCGGGTCGACGACGTGGTCGCCCACGTGCGCCGGATGGAGGAGACGATCATCGACGCCCTGGCCGAGGAGGGGATCGGGGCCCGGTCGAGGGCCGACGAAGGGCCCGACTTCACCGGGGTCTGGGTCGGGGATCGCAAGATCGGCTCGATCGGGGTCCACGTGCGCCGCGGAGTCAGCACCCACGGCTTCTCGGTCAACGCCGACATGGAGATGGAACCGTGGGGCTGGATCGTCCCCTGCGGCCTCTCGACCCCGATGACCTCCACCGAAGTTGAGACCGGCCGCTCTCCGCTGCTGCCCTGCCTGCGCAAGCGCGTGGCCTACGCATGGACCGAGCGCTGCGGGCGCCGCCAGCGGCTGGTCAGTGAGAGCCGGCTGCGCGGGATCGTCGCCCGGGTCCCGGCCGGGGTCGCCTGACCATGGCCACCACTCCCGAGGAACGGCGCCACCAGACCCGCTCGCGGGCCAACCCGGGCGGGATGAACGTCCTCGACATCCTCGGCGAGGAAGTCCAGCCGATCCGGGGCCGCAAGCCGCCGTGGTTCAAGGTGCCCCCGCCCGGCGGCGAGCGCTACCGCGAGCTCTCGGCGATGATCCGCGACGAAAACCTCCACACCGTCTGCCAGGAGGCGGCCTGCCCGAACGTCGGCGAGTGCTGGGAGCGCGGCACCGCCACCTTCATGATCCTCGGCGACACCTGCACCCGCCGCTGCGGATTCTGCAACGTCAACACCGGCAAGCCGACCTGGAACGACCCGCTCGAGCCGGCGAGGGTGGCGCGCTCTATCGCGAAGATGGGCCTGCGCCACGCGGTGATAACCAGCGTCGACCGCGACGATCTTCCCGACTACGGCGCGGGGATCTGGGCGGCGACCATCCGCCAGTGCCACCGCCAGGCACCCGACTGCAAGATCGAGGTCCTCACCCCCGACTACCGGGGCGAGGAGATGCCCCTGGCCCGCGTGCTCGCCGAGAAGCCCGACGTCTTCAACCACAACGTCGAGACCGTTCCCCGCCTCTACCCGCTGGCCCGTCGCGGCTCGCGCTGGGAGCGCTCGCTGCGGGTGCTGCGCAACGCCCGCGAGATCGGCCACGAGGGGCTGGTCACCAAGTCGGGCCTGATGGTCGGCCTGGGCGAGACCCACGACGAGATGGTCGCCGCCTTCCGCGACCTGCGCGCGGCCGGCGTCCGGGTGCTGACCGTCGGCCAGTACCTGCGGCCGACCGAGAACCACCTGCCGGTGGTCCGCTACTGGCACCCCGACGAGTTCAAGGCCCTCGAGGAGGCCGCCTACGCGCTCGGCTTCGACCACATCGCGGCCGGGCCGCTCGTGCGCTCCAGCTACCACGCGGACGAGCACGTTCCCCAGGAGCGCCCCGGCGTCGGCCCGCTCGGCGCCGCTGCCGCCTGAGGGCGGCCGGCGATGCGCAGGGCCACCGTTCTCGCCGTCGCCTTCGTATTCCTGCTCGGCTTCTTCGGGATCACCATCTACGCGGCGATCGACCGCGGCTTCACGATCCTCACCGTCATCTCGCTCCTGATCGTCGGGATCATGTCCATCGGCATCTTCGGGGCACTGGGCAGCCCGTCCGACGACGACTGAGCGTCCCCTGCGCCGGTAATCCACGGCCCGGCGGTTAAGCGTATGCTCTGCTGACCGTCCAGTCAGTCCAAGGAGCGAAGAGTGGATCTCAACGACACCCCAGAACAGGCTGAGTACCGGGCCCAGGTCCGTGCGTGGCTCGACGAGAACAAGGCCGAGGCGCCGGTCCTGCAGGGCGAGGGCGCGCTCACCGACCCCGACGAGATAACGGCCGCGCACCGCAAGTGGCAGGCCAGGCTCGCCCAGGGAGGGCTCGCCGGCGCGACGTGGCCCAAGGAGTACGGCGGCCAGGGAGTCGGCCCGATCGAATCGGTGATCATCTCCCAGGAGCTGCAGCGCGCAGGCGTCCCCAACATCTTCGACGTGATCGGGGTTGGCATGCTCGGCCCCACGATCATCGCCCACGGCACCGAGGAGCAGAAGGAGCGCTACCTCGGTCCGATGCTTACCGGCGACGAGGTCTGGTGCCAGATGTTCTCCGAGCCGGCCGCCGGCTCCGACCTCGCGGCCGTCCAGACCAAGGCCGTACAGCAGGACGATGGCACCTGGAAGCTCAACGGGCAGAAGGTCTGGACGACCAACGCCCAGTACGCCGCCTACGGGCTGATGCTCGCCCGCACGAACCCAGACGCCCACAAGCACAAGGGCATGACCATGTTCATCCTCCCGATGGACGCCGAGGGCGTGACGATCCGCGGGCTGCGCCAGATCTCCGGCGAGGCCGAGTTCAACGAGGTATTCCTCGACGACGTCGTCCTCGACGCCGACTCGGTGGTCGGCGGAATCGACAACGGTTGGGGAACCGGCCTGACGACCCTCATGTTCGAGCGTCTCACGATCGGCGTGGGGTCATCGTCGTTCGGCTACCGGGGCGTCCGCTTCGCCGAAGCGCTCAGCTCCGACGAGGTCGCCGCGAATAACAGCGAG